>DATAZS010000139.1:0-24053 GCA_036271915.1 Polyangia bacterium | reverse complement strand
CGAGCTACTCCGAGACCAACTACGCGGTCTCCGACTAATTTTCCAACTGCGCGCGCCTCGACGCGACCGTCAGGGTCGTCGAGGCGCGCATCGGCGCCGCGCTCGATGTCTCACGTGGGAGGAGGTTCGTCGTGACATGTCCCCGTGTCGTATTGGATGTGGTGCCCCGCCGCGTCGGTGACGACGGCCTCCATGTTCAGCTGCGCGCTCGTCGGCGCTTCATTCATGACGGCTTGCACGACGGTCGCACGCCGGAGGCCCAAGGAAACCGGCGCGAGCACGAGGTGCGCGCCCCCCAACCGTATGGTCGTCACGCCGGCCGTGCTCGCGCCTCCGTTCGGGTTGCCGAAGCCCTTCGTCAGGACGAACGCCGTACCGTTCCCCGGCTGTGACGACCACGTCGCGGCCCAGGCCCCGTCCGGATCCTCGAACGCAACTTCGACGTCGGGCGCGCCCGAGAGCGAGGGAATCACGGTCGATGGGACGAGGGTGAACGCGAACTGAATCTTTGCGGCGGTGTTCGTGAGATTGCTCACGTCGAGCTCCCCGTCACACTCCACCTTCTGCCAGCCGCACATCTCCGTACCGAAGTAGCACCCGATGACCTGCGGCGGTCCCGCGGAGATCGGCGCCGAGTTGATACATCCCACGAGCCCGCCGTCAGACTCGTTGGCGTAGCAGCCGCCTTGACACTGAAACGTGCCGTCCGCGTCGGAGATGCGCGTCCCCTCCGCGCACGGACAACAGCCGCACGGAGACTGGCACGCCTCTCCGCATCGAGGCGGCGCGGCGCAACCGAAGGTGGCGCAGCTGAGCGCGGCAGAAGAGTCTGCGATCGTGTCGGCGGCTACGTCCCGCGACAAGTCCGCTCCTGCATCATGGTTTTCTGAGGTCCGGAGGTCGGCTGCGTCCTCGGAACCTCGGGCGGCCGCGCCGTCCTTCGACAGCGCTGACGCCCCGCACGCCAGCGTCGCGCCCATGGCGAGCACGCCGACGGACAACCAGACTTGGTTCGTCGATCCCGAGCGTTGGTTCATGCGCTCCGCGCGCTGCACGACAGATGCCACGCGGTTACGATCCCTCGTCGCGGTCTCAATTGATAGGCTCGCGGCATGGTCTACGACGTCATCATCGCGGGGGCGGGCCCCGTCGGCCTGTTCCTGGCCTGCGAGCTGCGCCTCGCGAAGCTCTCCGTGCTCGTGCTCGAGCAGCTCGAGGATCCGCATTCGCCGCTCAAGCGCCTTCCCTTCGGGATGCGTGGACTCTGGGGTCCGAGCATCGAGGCTTTCTACCGGCGCGGATTGCTGGAGCAGGTCGCTTCACAACCTGCGGCCGACGGCCCCGGTGGGCAGCCGCGGCCTGGCTCCATGGCGGCGGGCGCAGAGCGCCGCGGGCCCGCGGGCCACTTCGCGGGCATCCAGTTCGACTACGCCAACATCGATTCGTCGCGCTGGACGTACCGGCTGCCCGGCCCCGCCGACCGCCAATTGGGCGCCCCGATGGAGCACCTCGAGCGCGTCTTCGCCGCGCACGCGCTGGCCGTCGGAGTCGAGATCCAGCGCGGCCATGGCGTCACCGGCTTCGAAGTACCAACCGACGACGAGGGCGAGGTCGTCGTCCACGCGGGCGAGCGACGTTTTCGCGCGCGCTTCCTCGTGGGCTGCGACGGCGGCCGAAGCACCGTACGGAAGCAAGGTGGCTTCGAGCTCGTGGGGACCGAGCCCGAGTTCACGGGATATTCGGTCCACGTCGACCTCGCCGACCCCGCGCGCCTCCCGCTCGGCCGCCACTACACGCCGACCGGGATGTACACGCAGTGGCAGCCGGGCGTGTTCGGCCTCGCCGACTTCGACGGCGGCGCGTTTCATCGCACGCAACCGATCACGCGCGAGCACGTGCAGGCGGTCTTGCGACGCGTGTCCGGCATCGACGTGACCGTCGACGCGTTGAACCTCGCCTCGACGTGGACTGACCGCTCGATGCAAGCGACGACGTATCGCAGGGGGCGCGTGCTGCTGGCGGGCGACGCCGCGCACGTTCATTCGCCGCTCGGCGGACAAGGTTTGAACCTGGGGCTCGGAGACGCGATGAACCTCGGGTGGAAGCTCGCCGCGACCCTCCGCGGTGAAGCGCCCGAAGGTCTGCTCGACAGCTACGGCGCCGAGCGCCATCCGATCGGCGCGCGCATCCTCGAATGGACGAGGGCCCAGGTCGCGCTCATGCGACCGAGCGCCCGCGCGTTGCAGGCCGTCGTTCGCGATCTCATCGACACGCGTGACGGCGCGACCTACTTCGCCGAGCGCGTCTGGGGCGTGTCGCTCCGCTATGATCTCGGCGAGGCGCACCCGCTCGTGGGCCGCAGCTGCCCAGACTTCGAGCTCGCGGACGGGACGAGGGTCGGCGCCTTGCTTCGCGACGGAATGGGCCTGCTGTTGGACTTCGGCGAGGAGGCGTCGCTCCGACCGCTCGACGGTCTTTGGGGCGCCGCCGTCAGATACGTCGCGGGCGACGCCAAAGATCGCCTCGGCCTCCGCGCGCTGCTCGTGCGTCCCGATGGCTTCGTCGCGTGGGCGTGCGACGCGACGCCGGACCCCGACGAGGTCACGCGCGCCGCCGCGCGGTGGTATAGGGTTCAAAGGTGAGCCTGATGGAAACGCGCGGGCATACGAGCCGCGACTTCGAAGCGGAGTTGACCGACGTGCGCGACAGGCTCGTCGCCATGGGGGCGCAGGTCGACGGCGTCCTCGAGGCGAGCGGCCGCGCCCTCGTCGCAAGGGACATCCCGCTCGCGAAGCTCATCATCCTCACCGATCGAAAGACCGACTCGATGGAGCTCGAGATCGATCATCGGTGCCTCGACGTGCTCGCGCGCAGGCAGCCCGTGGCCGGCGATCTGCGGCTGCTCACGTCGGCGCTCAAGATGGTCGTCGATCTGGAGCGGGTCGGCGATCTGGGCGTCAGCGTCGCGGCGCGCGTCGTCGAGCTCGGCCGAGAGCCGCCCGTCATTCCTTACGACGAGCTGCTCGCGATGCTGACGACCGCCCGTCAGATGGTCCCGCAGGCGCTGGCCTCGCTCGTCGCGCAGGACGTGGCGCGCGCCAACCAGGTCATCACGAACGACGACGTCGTCGACGCGCAGTACGCCAAGATCTTCGGTCAGGTCGTCGAAGGCATGCGGCGAGATCCGGAGACGATCTCGCGCGCGATGCGCGTGCAGGCCATCGCGAAGTACGTCGAACGCATCGGCGACCACGCGACCAACATCGCCGAACGCGTGATCTTCGTGCTGACGGGCGATCAGGTCCGCCACCAGGGCCGCGTCCGGCGGACCGATCTCACGCAGCCCCCAGAGGGCTGACGGCGCGCCTCACGGCGCCTTGCGTAGTTCCTCTCGCTCCCGCACGAAGGCGCGCCTGTGCATCGCGCGCCGTGGCCGTGCGTCACGCGCGGTCGCAGATTGCCGGACACTGCCGGGCACGGGGAGGGCCCCCGAGGCGTTCGTTCGAGGAGGTTGGAGCATGAACCGTCGGAAGTTTCTGACGACCATCGGAGGTGGCGCGACGGCGCTCGCGCTGTCGCGATCGATCGAGCGCCTCGCGCGCGCCGCCGCGGCGCCGCCCGTCAAGCGCTTCATCACGTTCTACGTGTCGAGCGGCGCCGCCGCCGACTACTTCTGGCCCGACACGCCGGGGACGACCTTCGATCTCAAGGTCTCGCTCGCGCCGCTCGCGGCGTATCAGTCGAAGATGACGATCATCCAGGGCCTCACGATCGGCCCTGGCTCGAACCATCGCTTCGGCATGGACAACTGCCTCACCGTGGGCGCGCAGAACTCCTTCGAGCAGACGCTCGCGAAGTCCATCAACGCCGATCTGTTGAACCTGTCCGTCGCGCCGCTCGCGGGCGGCAACGAGATGAGCTTCATCAACGGCGTGCGCCAGCCCGGCATCTACGATCCGTTTCAGGCGCGCGCCGAGGTGCTGCGCACCGTGAACCCTGCGGCGCTCGGCGCGCAGGGCGCCAACATCTCGGCCATCCGCCAGTTCAAATCGCTCGCGCTCGGCCTGTCGCAGAAGGAGCTCGACGCGCTCAGCAAGCAGGTCACGGGGCTCGCCTACGAGAGCGCGAAGGTGCAGGCGCACATCGAAGCCGTGCAGCAGGTCAAGGCGAGCCTCGACCAGAACCCGACGCAGAGCTCGGCGCCCGCCATGAGCTGCTCGATGCTGTCGACCGCCGCGCTCGACAAGACGAAGGGCCTGGTCACGAACGGCGACGCCGTGCAGCCCAACCTACCCGCGCTGCTCGACGCGCAGATCGAGAACACCGTCGAGGCGTTCCTGTGCGGTCAGCGGACGATGGCCAACATCCAGGTCATGCACGCGTGGGGCAACCACGTGTTCTCGTGGCTCGGCTTCTCGGGCGCGCACCACCAGCAGCTGTCGCACTGGGTGCCGTCGCAGCCGACGGGGCAGACGGCGATGGACTTCGCGACCTGCCACAGCTGGATGTCGTCGCGCTTCCTCACGCTGCTGCAGGCGCTCGACGTGCCTGATCCGATGTCGCCCGGCAAGACGGTGCTCGACAACACCTGCATCCTCTGGACGTCGGAGGTCGACGGCGGCGACGCGCACACCGTGCAGTCGATCCCGACGATCCTCTTCGGCGGCCTGGGCGGCACGCTCAAGACGGGGCAATTTTTGAAGTACGGAGACATCGGCGGCATCGCGCCGAATCAGAACCCCATGAACAATCGGAACATGGGCGATCTGTTCGCGACGCTGTCGAACGCGATGGGCGCGCCCATGACGACGAGCTATGGGCCGCGCGCGGGCTCGGGCGTCATCAAGGAGATCCTCGCGTGACGCCCGGGGGAATGATTCGGGCGTCGTTGCTCGGCGCGCTCGCGCTCTCGACGGCGCTCGGGTGCAAAGGCTCGATCAGCTCGGGCGGCAAAGGCGCGACGAACACCGCGTCGGGCTCCGCCGGCGCGACGGGCGCGTCCGCGGGCTCCGTGGGCGGGACGGCGTCAGCGAGCGCGGGCACCACCGGCACGACGACGCCGCCGACGTCGACGTGCGCGGCCGGACAGACGGGCAAGCCCGCGTACCAGATGCTGCGCCGCCTGTCCGAGTCCGAGTACAACAACACGCTCGTCGACACCTTCGGCGCCGACGCCACGTCCTGGCAGACGATCCAGTTCGTCGGCGACCTGCGGCAGTCGGGCTCGTTCGCCACGTTGTCGTCCGCGCTCGGCGTCAACCAGGCGTGGATGGCAGGGCTCGTCGACTCGACGTTCGATCGCGCGCAGGCGCTGCTCGCGGGGACGCCTTCGATCCTCGTCGCGCCGTGCACGGCGACCGCCATGGATGCGACGTGCGCGACGGCCATGGTCAAGACCTACGGCTATCGGCTGTTCCGTCGCCCCGTCACGGACGACGAGGTCGCCGCCTACGTGGGCCTCTACAACCAGGGCCTCACGTTGACGCTCTCGCCGAGCGACGCGCTCGCGGGCACGCTCGCGGCGCTCATGCAGTCGTCGAACGCGCTGTACATCCGCGAGCTCGGGACGCCGGCCGCCGGCGGCACGTTCAAGCTCTCGGGCTACGAGCTCGCGTCGATCCTCTCGTATGGCCTCACGGGCACGGCGCCCTCGAAGGCGCTGCTCGACAGCGCGGGCGTGGGCGGCCTCGACACGGCGACGGGCGTCGCCGCGGCCGTGCAGACGATGATCGCGAGCCCGCAGGGCCAGGCGCACGTGAACGACTTCTTCCTGCAGTGGCTCTCCTACGACGGCGCGCCGTACGCCGCGAAGGATCCGACGGTCTACACGTTCCCGAACGACGTCGCGACGGACATGGTGACCGAGACGAAGACGCTCGTCGAAACGGCTTATCAGAAGGGCGGCAGTCTGGCCGACGTGCTGACGTCGCCGACGACCTACGTCAACGCGCCCCTCGCGAAGTTCTACGGCTGGAGCACGACCGGGCTCACCGACACGGCGTTCACGGCGCAGCAGCGGCCCGCGGGACAAGGCCTCGGCCTGCTCGCGCAGGGCGGCCTGCTCGCGCGCCTCGGCTCGCCCAACAGCTCGTCGCCCACGCAGCGCGGCCTGTTCGTGTTGCGCCAGCTCATCTGCAAAGACGTCCCCGCGCCGCCCGCGAACGTGCCCGTCATCCCCGCGCCGACCGGCAACGTGACGACGCGCCAGCGCTACGAGACCCAGCACGCCGTCGGCAGCTGCGGCGTGTGCCACACGCACATGGACGACATCGGCTTCGGCCTCGAGAACTTCGACGGCGTGGGCGTCTACCGCACGACCGAGGTGGGCCAGCCCATCGACGCCTCGGGCTACGTCGAAGATCTCGCCCACACGACGTTC
This sequence comes from Polyangia bacterium, assembly GCA_036271915.1. Taxonomy (GTDB): domain Bacteria; phylum Myxococcota_A; class Polyangia; order Fen-1088; family Fen-1088; genus DASZFV01. The sequence continues at coordinate 17,674 of DATAZS010000139.1, read as the reverse complement.
ACCGGTCCCGAGGATCTCGCGCGCAAGCTGGCGGCGGCGCCCGAGGTCGCGCAGTGCCTCGCGGCGCAGATGACGGCCTACGTGCTCGGCGTGAGCGTCAACGACGGCCTCTGCATCGCGCCCGCGGCGGCGTACGCGCAGGGTGCGACGCCGCTCGCGATGTCGGACGTGCTCGCGAAGATCGTCGAGCCGACGCACCTGCAGACGCGCGTCGCGCCGTAGCGGTCGCGTCTACCGTTTCGCGCTGAAAGAAGGTATTTCTTCGCGCATGCCTCTTCGGCGCGCGCGCATCCTCTTCGCGACCGTCGGCGTCGTCGCGGTCGGAGGTTGCCGCGCCAAGCCGACCGCGCCGATCGCGGCGACGCCCGACGCAGGCGTGTCCACGAGCGGCGCGGCGGCGCGGTCGTTCTACGCCGATCGGTTCAGCCGCAAACCGAAGGTCTCTGCGGAGACCGAGCTCGGGCGACGGCTGTTTTTCGACACCGAGCTGTCGGCCTCCGGGAAGATGGCGTGCGCGACCTGTCACGATCCGGCGTTCGCGTATGGTCCGCCCAACGACCGGTCGACCCAGCTCGGCGGCGTCGACGGCCAGAGCGTCGGTCTGCGCGCAGCGCCCGCCCTTCGATACCTTCAGACCGTGCCCGCCTTCGCCGAGCACCACTTCGACGAGGGCGTCGACGAGAGCATCGATCGCGGGCCCACGGGCGGGCACGGCTGGGACGGTCGCGCCGACACGACCCACGACCAGGCGCGCCTGCCGCTGACGTCGAAGTTCGAGATGGCCAACGCCGACGTCGACAGCGTCGTCGCGCGGGTCGCGCGCGGCCCCCTCGCCTCGCAGTTTCGCGCGGTCTTCGGCGACGACGTGTTCTCGGATCCCGTGCGCGGCTCGACGGCGCTCTTGTTGTGCCTCGAGGTGTTCCAGCAGAGCCCGCAGGACTTCTATCCGTACCGCAGTCGATACGACGCGTACCTCCGCAAGCAGATCGAGCTCAATCCCGCGGAGCTCCGCGGGCTCGCGCTCTTCAACAACCCCTTGAAGGGCAACTGCGCGAGCTGCCACCCGAGCCAGATCACGCACGACGGCTTTCCGAACTTCACCGACTTCGGCTTCAACGCGATCGGCGTGCCGCGGAACCGCGCGCTCCCCGCGAACGCGGACCCCGCCTTCCACGACCTGGGGCTGTGCGGGCCTGTCCGCACCGATCTCGCGGGCCACAAAGACTACTGCGGCGCGTTTCGCGTGCCCTCGCTGCGCAACATCACGTTGCGGCGCTCGTTCTTTCACAACGGCGTGTTCCACCGCCTCGAGAAGGTCCTGGAGTTCTACGCCGAGCGCGACACCGATCCCGCGAAGTGGTACGCGAAGGTCGACGGCCGCGTCGTGCCCTTCGACGACCTGCCGCCGGCGTTCCACAAGAACGTCAATCGCGAGGCGCCGTTCGGCGGCGCGCCGGGGACACGCCCCACGCTGGGAAAAGCCGAGATGCGCGACATCATCGCGTTCTTGGCGACGCTGACCGACGCCGACCTCACGAAAAAATAGCCGCCGCCTCGAACGAGGCGACGGCTATTTGCGACGAGCGAGGCGCGCTTAGAACGTCAGCGCGTTCGTCAGATCGCCCATCGCCGTGCCACCGTTCGTGACGAGCGCCGTGTCGCGCGCCGTGACGCCCGCGAGCGGCGTGAGGCCGTAGCGCTTCGTGATGAGACGAAGCGTCGAGCCGCTGTCGTACTGCGTGTGGTCGACCGTGCCCTTCTTGGCGTAGGGCGAGATGATGATGGCCGGGATGCGCGTGCCCGGGCCCAGGAGGTCGCCCTTGGGCGGCGCGACGTGATCCCACTGACCGCCGTACTCGTCGTAGGTAATGACGATCACCATGTGGCCCCACTGCGGACCGGCCTGCAGCTTCGCGACGAGATCGGCGATGTGCGAGTCGGCGTCGTCGACGTTGGCGTATCCAGGGTGCTGGTTCACGCCGCCCGTCGGCTTGTACCAGGCCACGGGCGGCAGCGTGCCCGCCGCGATGTCCGTCACCATCTGCGTGTAGTCCTTGAGGTGGGCCGTGCGGTCGGCGGCGTGTGTCGCCGGATCGAAGCGCGCGTAGAAGTTGTACGGGTGGTGGTGCGTCTGGAAGTCGGGGTTCGCGCGCGGCGTGATCGGCGCGTAGATCACCGAGTGCGTTCCCGTCGAGGCCTGCTCGCCGTCGGTGATCGCGGCGTTCCACGAGGTCGCGTACCAGGCCCAGTCGACGTTCTGCCCCGTGAGCAGGTCGCCGATCGTCGTCTGCGTCTGCGGCGGCAACGTCGACGCGGCCGCGGGATCGGCGTAGCGAAGGTCAGCGGCGCCGACCGCAGGGAAGTTGCCGCTCGGCTGATAGGCCGGCTGCATCGTGTTGACGGCCCGGTAGCCGTCTGCCGCCCCGAAGTAGTTGAGCGGCGCGATGGCGCCTGTCTGGAAGGCCGGAGCGCCCGTGAGCGCCGAAGTGGGCGAGGTCCCCGCGAGCTGCGGCACGCCCTTGGTGTTCGGCGTCCCCAGCACGTTGACCGAAGCGCCGTTCGTCGTGATGAACGTGCTCGGCACCGTCGGCGCGCAGCCGCAGATGAGGTACTGGTGGTTGAGGAACGAGCCGCCGAACGCGCCCTCGAAGAAGTTGTCGGCGAGCACGTACTGCTGCGCGAGCGCGTACAGCTTCGAGTGGCTGTAGTCCCAGTGCCCCATCGTGAGGCCACCGGCGTCGAGCCACGCCGCGAACATGTCGTTCGTGCCGCCGTTGATCTCCATGATGTTCTCGAAGAACCGATGCGTGAGATCGCGGGTCACGTCGATCGTCGTGAGGATCGGGCCGCCGTTCGCGAGGTAGGCCATCTCGATGCCATAGGGCGCATTCGCGAGCCCGTCGCTCTGCGCCTGCGTGACGACCGTGGGATTTCCCGCGAGCGTGACGCCCGTCCAGGTCTGCGGCAGCTTCGCGAGGACCGTCGTTCCGTCGCGATCCTTCTGCGGAACGTAGGCGGCCGTGGGAGTGCCCGTCGCGCCGACGACCTCGCTCAGGCCGTGCGCGCCCGGGAAGTTCCCGAACAAGCCGTCGAAGCTGCGGTTCTCTGCGTAGATGACGACGATGTTCTGAATCGAGCTCTGCAGCGTCCCGCCGTCGCCGCCGCCGTCGGCGCCCGCGGCGCCGTCCGTGCCCGCCGCCGCGTCTCCACCGTCGACGCCCGCCGTGCTACCGCCGTCAGCGCCCGCCGTGCCGACCGCGCCGGCCGTGCCGCCGTCGGCCATGCTGCCCGCCGTGCCGCCGCCGGCGCCCGCCGTGCCGCCGCCGGCGCCCGCCGTGCCGCCACCCGCGCCCGCCGTGCCGCCGCCCGCGCCCGCCGAGCCGGCATCTTTGTTCGGGTTCGTCGAGCTCGAGCACCCGATCATGCCGCCCAAGGCCAGCGAAGCCATGGCCATGGTCACTGCGTTCCGTCGAAGAGAGATAGACATTCTTGTCGTCCTTTTTTAATTCCGTGAGGTTCGGACCGAACGATAGCGAGCGTCATATTTCGGGCGTTCAACAACCCCGTGACGGTTCTGCTTCGGTCTCGCTCCCGCCCCTAGGATCTCGACCGTCACGAAACACGAAGAGGGCCACACGAACGATCCGCGTGGCCCCCTTCAGAGGACAGACGTCGATGGCGCGCGACTACGGCGCCGCGGCGAGCGCGTCGGCGCTCGAGAGCAGCGTCTGCGCCTGGCTGATCCAGCTCGCCGCCAGCAGCGCGTCGACCGGCACGCCCGCGAACTGGGCCTCGTCGAGCGCGGCGCGAATCTGCGTGACGAGCGCGTCACGCTGCGACGTCAGGTTCGCGATCGACGCCTCCTTCGACGTGTAGACCATGTCGCCTGAGTCAGATCCCTGCAGCGCCTTCGTGGACGTGATCACGACGTCCTGCGCGAACTGGCCGAACGGCGCATCGATCTGCTTGTAGACCGCGCCGAGCGACTGCACGATGGCCAGCTCGCCCGAGAGAGCCGAGGGAATGGCCGCCGGCACGAGCGCTTCCGTGACGACGCGGCCGTCGTGCCGGTACGAGTCGCGCAGACCGGTGAGCGCGTTCATCGTCGAGCGCAGGTCCGTGTGGTCGGTCCAGACCGTCTGGTCGGGAAGGTTCGCGACGCCCGGGCCCACGTAGCCGGCCCACGTCTGGCCGATCTCCTTCTGGATGTCGCCGTGGTTCCAGGCGTACGTCGCGCCCGTCGTCGGCACGCACGTCTCGCACGTCGACGTCGGGAAGTCGGTGATGAAGTAGTCGGGGTCGCCGAAGAAGACGAACGTCGCGTTGCGGATCGGGTCGCCCGTCGTGATCATGTGCAGCGCCTTCATGCCGGTCTGGTCGGCCATGAACGCCATCATCGGCCCCGTGACGCCCGTGTAAGGATCCGCGACCGAGCCCGTGACGGTCGCGATCGAGCGCTCGAACGTGCGCGTGTCGGGATCGGTCTGGCCCAGGGCGCCCATGCCCTTGCGAGCCAGGTAGAACGTGGGAGCATCGTCGCCGTGCACCGTGAAGGTGTCCGTGCCCGTCGACGCGAGGAAGGTGCTGTAGAGCGACGGGAACTGGTGCTGCACGCGCGTGTCGATGTTGGAGTTGATCTCGCCGATCTGGCCCGTCCAATCGCACGGCGTCGTCACGCCGTCACAGCTCGCCGGGTTCGGCGTGCCACCCGCGAAGTGATCACCCTCGTCGACCGTGACGACGAACAGCGTGTTCGTCTTGTCGATGCCGTGCGCGGCGAGCTCCGTGAAGAAGTTCGCGAACGCCTGGTCGTACGACTGCAGCTGCTGCTCGTACGCGGCCTGACCAGGGCCCATGGCGACGTGCTGGTTGCCGGAGACGCCGTGCGCGTCGTGCGCGTCGGAGATGTAGCCGTACACGACGGGGATGCCCTTCTCGACCATGCTCGCGACGTAGCGGAGCGAGACGGCGGCCTCCATGCCGTCGAAGCCGGGGAAGCCCGGGTTGCCGCTCGCGTCGGTGATCGGGTTGCCGAGCATGTCGGTGAGCGGCACGGTCGCCGGCTGCCCCGTGAGCAGCGGATCGATCGAGGACGCGCCGAAGAGGCCGAGGTAGCCCGTGTAGCCGCCTGGCTCGTTCGGCAGGACGTCGTTCGTGCCGCCCGCGCAGCGCGACGAGCCCTGCGCGCAGTGGATGCCGATGCCCACGAGGTCGGCCTGGGCCTTCGTGCTGCTCGCCTGCGCCTCGGCCACCTGGGGCGAGCCCGCGCCGAACACCCGGAGGACGTCGCCCGTCGCGGACGTGCTCGTGTTCTCGAGGACGATGTTCGCGCCGCCGACGGCGCCGAAGTCGCAGCCGGCGCGCGTGAACGAGACCCACGGCGCGGGGGCGTTGAGGCCGTCCGGCGTGATCATGTTCGGGATCGTGCCCGTGGCGGGCGACGTCCAGTAGGCGAACGAGCTCGGGAACGTGAAGGCGCCCGTCGCGCTCGTGCGCACGTAGCTGTTGGTGACGGTCTGGCCGTGGCGGTCGGGGTAGACGCCCGTGAACGACGTGAGGAAGCCGCCCGCCGTGTGCGAGATGAGCTGCGTGTGATCGTTCGCCATCATCGTGCCGTTGCCGCGGATGAAGTTGAGGAGGTGCGGCATCTGCTCGAGGTCGGACGGCACGTTCGGGCGGTCACGCTGCAGGTGCGTGTTGTCGAACTGCAGGTAGATGACGTGCTGGATCGCGCCCGCGGCGTTGCCGAGCTGGCAGCTGTTGCTCGCCGTGATCGGCGTGCACGTCACGAGGACCGACGACGTGTCGGTGCAGCCGGCGTCGCCGTCGCTGATCGTGAGCGTGAGCGTCGCGGGGCCGGCCGCCGTGCACGTGAAGCGCGTCGACGAGGCCGTCGCGTCGGTGATGGCGCCCGAGGTCGTCGTCCAGGCGTACGACAGCGGCGAGGGGCCGGCGTCGACGTCGTGAGCCGTCCCCACGAGCGCGATCGACGAGCCGACGTACACCTCGTTGGGCACGGCGGACACGCCGTCGATCTGCGGGCAGACGTTGAGCACGCCGTTGACCTGGACGCTGCCGTTGTGTGGCGCCTCGTGGCAGCGCACGGTCACCGTGACGGCCGTCGTCTGGCGCGCCGTGATGTCGAAGCTCGCCGAGCCCGAGCAGGTCTGCGAGCTGTCGGTCGACGTCGCCGTGAGCGCGATCGCGTAGCCCGTCGCAGCCGGAATTCCGCCGATCGTCGACGAGATCGTCGCGCTGTCGCTCACGTCGATCGAGCCGTTCTTCGAGAACGCCGACGGTCCCGTGATCGCGTAACCGACGGTGTTGATGGTGACGCCGCCCGCGCCGGTGAGCGCGAGAGAGACGCTGCCGATCTCGCCCACCGCCGTAGCCCCGCCGCTGCCAGCGGGTGAACAGGCGACGAGGCCGACCAGACTGGACGCTGCGAGAACCCCGAGGAGCCGACGCGAGTTGTGCACGCTGGATCTTCTTTCTTGGGAGAGAGATCAAAAAAAATGTCCGGCCGCGGGCTGCGACCGCCGCGCGCAAGGCACTGCAAGAGGACGTCCACACGCGCGCCGCGGGAACAGCGGCGATTTTCCTCGCGTCCGCGTCGGTCCCTACGGTCTCGGTCCGCGCGATCGCTCTTCATATTTCGGAGAACCACTCCGGTTCCCGGTGAGTCGCCCGGCCGCAACCAGCGCCGCCGACCGGATCGTCTTTGGTGTCGGACTTGCTTGCGTGGAGGCCGTGTCGCGACAGGAAACGGTCCGAGGCCCGCGTGGCCTCGTTGCGGCGTTGTTGCCGGTCCTTTCGTTCGCGCACGCGGCGCCCGTCGCTCGTGCGGAGCTGCCAGCATCGTCGTCGTCGAAGCAGACGAAGAGCGACGATGCCTCCGCGCTCGCGGCGCTCGGGAAGCTCATCTTCTTCGATCGCGATCTCTCGGAGCCGCGCGGAACGAGCTGCGCGAGCTGCCACGACCCGGCGCGCGCGTTCTCCGGCGACAATGGCTCGACCAACGGCTTGCCGCGCGGCAGTCGCCCGGGCCGCTTCGCGCGGCGCACGTCGCCTTCGCTTCTCTACTTGAAGTTCGTCCCCACGCTTCGATTCTTTCAGGAGGGCGACGATCCGCAGGCGGCGCCGCACGGCGGCTTCTTCTGGGACGGACGCGCCAACAGCGTTCGCGCGCTCGCGCGGCAACCGCTGCTCAATCCGGACGAGATGAACAACGCAGACGCCGCCTCGATCGCGACGAAGATCGCGCGCGCGCCTTACGCCGCCGAGTTCGCGCGCCTCGCGGCGCCGGGTCACGAGCCGAACGAGACGCTCGACGGACTGGGACGCGCCGTCGAGGCCTACCTGACGACAGCCGAGATGGCGCCCTTCTCATCGCGCTTCGATGCGTTCGTGCGTGGCGGCGCGTCGCTCACGCCGCTCGAGCGACGCGGGCTCGCGCTGTTCGAGGATCCCAGCAAGGGTGCGTGCGGTGCGTGCCACGTCGTCGCGTCGAAGGAGCGCGATCCGGCGAGCTCGCTCTTCACCGACTTCGGCTATGAGGCCGTCGGCGCTCCGCGCAACCGCCGCGCCCCTCACCGCGCCGCGCCCGATCTCGGGCTGTGCGAACGACGCGACCCCGAGACGCCCACGACGGATCCCGCCTACTGCGCATCATTTCGCACGCCGTCGCTCCGCAACGTCGCCGTGCGCTCCGCTTTCATGCACAACGGCGCGTTCACGCGGCTGCGAGACGTCGTCGCGTACTACGCGACGCGCGCCACCGATCCACGGCGCTGGTACCCCTCGGGCGTCGCCTTCGACGACGTCCCCGCGCGCTTCCGTCCGCAGGTCGACGTGACGTCACCGCCCTACAATCGCCGGCTCGGCGATCCGGCCGCGCTGACCGACGACGAGATCGACGCCGTCGTCGCGTTCTTGCGAACGTTGACCGACGCCGCCTACGTCCGCGCCACCGGGCCTTGAAGGTCGGGCGGAGCGGAGCGAGGCGCGAAGCCTACTGGTGCGGCGCGATCGCGACGCCGCGGAAGGCGGTGTTGGCAGCGGCGGCCACGAGCAAGGTCGGCGTCCCCGTGACGGCGGCGTTGTAGCCGCTGGAGTCGACGATCGAGACGAGCTCGCCGCCACCCGCCGCGGCGCTGCCGCCTTTGCGCGTCGAGAAGAGCGTCACGGTGCTGCCGCTCACGACGCCCGTGAGGCCGCGGTACGAGTCGGCGGCCGCGCCCACGGTGGCGTTCGCCGTCCACGAGCCGCTCACGAGCGAGTACTTCGTGACGCCGACGCCGTCGTCGGCGACGTACAGCGTGTCGATGCCGGGCGTCCCGTCGAGGTCAGCGAAGTAGAACGAGTACGGGCTGCCCGTGCTCGCCGACAGGCCGTTCAGGTTCGTGATCGTCTGGCCCGCCGTCGTGGGCGCGCCCGTGCCCACGGCCCCGAGGCGAACCGCGGATCCCGAGGAGTCGGACACGTAGAGCTGCGACGCGAAGATGCTGGCCTGCCGAATGTTCGCGACCGTCGTGCTCAGCTGAACCGACGTCGTCGCGCCGAGCGTCGTGTAGCGAACGCCGCCCGCGGCGCCAGCGACCCAGAGGTTCATGCCGTCCGTGCTCGCGACCGAGCGCGGGTTGTTGCCCGTCGCGAAGTCGATGAGCGCCGTCGTCGTGTCGATCGTCCCAGTCGCGTCGAGGCGTCCGACGACGCGCGCCGCGGTGGAGCTCGTGAGGCTCGTCGAGCCGCCGAGAGAGACGTCGTACCCCGTCAGAACGATGTAGTGACCGTCGGCGGAGAGCGTCAGCATTCCCTCCGACGTCGCCGTCCCGCTCGCGATGAGGCGGTGATTCCCGCCGCTCACGACCGTCGGCATCGCCGTCGTGCGGACCAGCGCGCCCGTCGGCGAGAACTCATCGACGAACACGGGGCTGCCCGTGCTCACGAGCGAGCTCGACCCGTCGCCGACGCGATAAACGACGACGTCGGGCAGCGCCCCCGTCGAACCGGCCGTCCCGCTCGCGCCCGCCGTCCCGCTCGCGCCCGCCGTCCCGCTCGCTGCGTCCGTGCAGTTCACGATCAACGACTGCGTATCCGGACAACCCGCGCCGTTGTCACCGTCCGAGACCGTGAGCGTGACCGCGGCCGGCCCGCTGCTCGTGCACGTCAACGTGGGATTCTGCGCCGAGGAGCTGTTGAGAACACCCGCGGTCGTCGTCCACTGATACGTGAGCGGCGACGGTCCGCCATCAGCGTCGTGTGCCTGAGCCGACAGCGTGATCGCGCCGCCCACGAACGCCTCGCCCGGGCTCGCGCCCAAGCTGTCGATCAGCGGACAGACGTTGAGCACGCCGTTGAACAGGACGCTGCCGTTCTGGCTCGGCTGTCGACACAGCAAGTGAACGACGACCGCGGTCGTCTGGTGCGCGACGACGTCGAACATCGCGGCTCCCAGGCAGTTCGTCGTGCTGTCGGCCGACATCGCGCTCAGCGTGATCGTGAACCCCGTCCCGGACGGAAGCGGGCTGAGGTCCGCCGAGATCGTCGCGCTGTGGCTGACGTCGATCGATCCCGCCTTCATGAAGGCCCCCGGCCCCGCGACGACGTAGTTGACCGTGTTGAGCGTGATCCCCGGCGCGAGGTCGAGGGCCATGCGGGCCGCGCCGACGTCGGCGTTCTTGGACGAATTGCCGTCGCAGGCAGACAGCGACAGCACGAGGGCCGAACCGGCCATGGCGAGAAAGCGGATCGTGGGATTCCTCATGGGCGCACGAGCGGCTGCAAAGAAGGTTCCAGCACCGTCCGCGCCCAGAAGGCCCAACGTCCCGCAGCTTCCGCGTCCGCCCCGCGCGCTCGAGCGTCCCGAATTCGAAGACCTCGTTCCTGATTCCAGAGAGATGAGCACGGCGACCCGCAAGAAACCCGAGCGATGTCCTACGGCATGTCCATTGCTGCCCTGGGCGCGGACGGAGCGCGGAGGCTCCCACGATGCGACGCAAATCTTCTCGAATCGGGCACGTGATGCTCGCAGGGTGTCTGTTGGCGGCGGCGGGATGCGCGGGAGACCGAGGCGGCTCTCCTTCGACGAACATCGACACGATCAAGCTCAAGCTCGATTTCGGCGGCGGCGTGATGTTGAACAGCGTCGACTACGTCCTCACGGGCCCCGCGTCGTTTCGTCAAACGGGAACGCTGAGCGTGGCGGCCCAGCCGACGATCTCGGCGACCTTCCAGGGCTTGCCGGCGGGCACCGGCTACGACATCAAGGTCGCTGGCACGGCGAGCGACAACCTGAACCTCTGTAAAGGAGAGGCGATGTTCAACGTCGCCGCGTCCATGAACGCCGTCGTACAGATCGCGCTGGCCTGCTCGGGACGCGCCACGCTGTCGGCCGACGTGAACACGTGCCCGACGATCGACAGCCTGTCCGTCGTGCCCGCCGAGGTCTACGTCGGTGACTCGGTCCAGCTCACGGCCGCCGCGCACGACCCGGACAACGGCCCCTCGCCCCTCTCGGCCACGTGGTCGGCCGCCTCCGGCTCGCTGACGAACCTATCGGCGACGGGAGCGACGTTCACGTGCACCGCCGCGGGGACCTTCACGGTGTCGCTCTCGATGTCCGACGGTACGGCGGCCCCGAGGTGCGCCGACAACGCTTCCGTAACTGTCACATGCACCTCGCCGCCCTCGGCTATGGTCATGAGCGTTTCGCGCTCGGGAGCCGTCTGACATGGGTTTCAAGATCGAACGACACGCGCTCGTCGGTTTGTTCATGGCCGGGCTCTGCCTCGCGGCCTGTGAGCCAGGACTGCCCTCCGCGAACGGCGGCGTGACCGCGCCCAACGCCGGCTCCAATGTGGGCGTCGGCTCGGTGTCGTTCAAGCTCACCGTGGGCGGCGGCGCGAACAGCTTCACCTTCAACCAGGTGACCTACGATCTCAGCGGCAACGGCTTCCATCGCACGGCCGCGGTCGACGTCTCGAACAGCGTTTCCTTCGCGACCGTCATCAGCGGCATCCCCTTCGGCACCGGCTACCTGCTGATCCTCTCGGCCCAGGACGTCGCGCACAGCCTCATGCCGTGCCAGGGAAGCTCGACGTTCGATGTCACGACGGCGACCACGGTGCCCGTCGCCGTCGACCTCACGTGCCACCAGGCGGTCACGAACACGAACCCGCCGCCCGTGCCCGTGCCGCGCCCCGCGGTCTATGCGTTCGGGGCCCTGCTGCTCGTCCTCGGCGCGACGCGCGTGCGGCGCTCGTCGCGCGCCTGAACGGTCAGCGTTTGCGCGACGCCGCGCGACGCCGCGGCGTCGTGGCGCGCGCGTGCGGGGTCGTCAACGCGAGCGCGAGCCACCACGCGGCCAGCGGCGTCGCGTAAGACATCACGGGCGGCGACACGAAGACCGTCCACGTGATCTCGGCGAGCGTCCCGAGCATCGAGCCCGAGGCCCCGGCTCCGAACGCGCGATCGACGGGAACCAGCACGGCGAACGCCAGACGCGCGAGCAAGAACGCGCCGCCGCCGGCGAGGACGATCCCCTTGCGCCGAAGCGGAACGGGCGTCGAGAGCGCGAGCGCCAAGAAGATCGCGAGCGGCGTATACGCGATGATGCGCGTGTCGAGCGGGAACGCCCGGGCCCCGCTGCGCAGCACGACGGCCCATTGGCCGCCGTCGGCGGCGCTGACCTCGCCGGGCGGAGGGACACAGAACCGCGGCGGCGGGTCGACCGCCAGGTCACGCGTCGCCACCAACAGGTTCCCGTAGGCGCTGAAGAGCGCACCGAAGGCGCGGCCCACCCGTGGCCATGGGGCCAAGAGAACGACGACGAGACCGATGAACAGGCCGACGGCGCGTCGATCGATCGACGGCAGCCAGGCCGACGATCTCACGCGCTCGCGTTCGACGTCGCCTGAGCCCAACGCGACCACCACAAGAATGCCGCCACGGCCAGCGCGATGAGCGCGAACGGCCACACCTCGGCGTGGATGACGTCGAACGCCGCTGGCCAGCGAAGGTCGACGTAGTAGAGGCTCGCGATGCGAAGCACGTTGATCGTCGTCAGGATCGACATGCCGACGGCGATGCCGGCGAGGCGCCGGGACCAGCGCGCCGGAAACGCCACGATCGCCGACGCGAACAGCAAGCAGACGTCCATGGCGTCGCAGTTCTTCGCGACGGTCAGCGATGTCCTGCCCACGATGTCATGGCCCACGACGCGCACGGCGGGATCGAAGATCCGAAGGACCGAGCCCGCGAGCTGCGCGTACATCGCGAGATACCGAGAGAACCAGTCCTCGCGCACGCCGTGCTCGGCGTACGGGAACGAATAGATCGTGAGCAAGGCGCCGCCCACGACGGCGAAGATCGCGGCGAAGCGAAGGCGCGCACGACGGACGTCGACCTGTGACTCCATGCGCGACGCTCAGCGCGACGCCGCCGCGGGGCCGGCGAACATCGTCGCGTCGCTGCTGGGCGGGAACGGCGACACCGACTCCTCCGTGCCGGGACCACCGAACACGAAGGGGAACGACACGACCGCGGGCGCTCCGCCCGGCGCGAAGGTCCAGCTCTCGATGACGCTTTGGGCACACAGCGCGAAGGTCGCGCTCTTGATCGTGTTGCTCTGCCACGCGAACTCCGTGACCTTGCCGGTCGTGTCAACGGTCCAACGCGCGACGGCCTTGCCGGCGAGGCTGGGCGCTCGACGCAGCGCCTGGTCGTAGCAGGCCTTGACCGACGACACGCGCCCGCGCACGACGGCCGCGAGGCCGTTCGGATCTTGTTCGACGGGGGCCGCGGGCGGGAGCAGCTCGGCGGAGAACGGGAGCGCGCGCACGGACGGATACATCGGCTCGTCTTGGTCGACGAACTGCGCCGCCGTGAGCGCGCGATCCGTGTCGATGTCGAAGACGCCGCTCTGGGTCTTGAGGAGGACGCCCTCGGCGTCGTAGTACGTCGTGCGACGACGGCGAACGCCGGCGCCGCGGCCCGACGCCGCCAATGAGTTGAAGGTCCCGCGCACGCGCGCGAGGCGCCCCTCGCCGCGGAAGCAGTAGTCGACGACGTGCGCCCAGCTGGCCGACGCGTCCTGGAAGTACATCGAGACGATCGTCGCGCCACGGGCACGCCGCACGACGGCCTCCGTGTTCGGGGGCCGCTCACCCTCGGACAAGGTGCGCAGCTCGGACTCGGACGCGAGCTCGCGCCACTGTCCTTCGCGCAACTTCGGCAGCACGACGCCCGTCGTCTCGACGAAGCGCGCGCGCGATCGTGACCCGCGACGTCGCAGACGCGATCGATCTCGTGGAGAGCGCCGCCCGCGCCGTGGCTCGCGCCCGCGAGGGCGACCAAGACCAGAAATGGCGTCATTTGCGCGAGCCTAGTCCACGGCACGCGCGTTCGGGCGGCGCGCGCACAGCCGACACGAAATCGTCACACGGCGGCGACGTTCATCAATTTTCCAGGTTGTCGCACAAGAAAACGGTGCGCCAGCCGAAGCTCCTCCGGGTGGCGAACGCAGTGACTGCCGCCGGTTCAGAAGGCACAGCGCGGCGTGATCCATATGAAGCGCTGCAAGAGATCACGAAGAACGATCTCGTCGTCTCGCACTTCCAACCCATCGTCGATCTCCACCACGGCGCGACGCTCGCGTGGGAGGTCCTGTCGCGCGGTCCCCAGTGGATGGCGACGCCGAACGAGATGTTCGCGGCGGCCCAAGAGCTGGGCCTGCTGCACGAGCTCGAGCACGCGTGCCGCCGCGCGGCCTTCCGCACGATCGCGGGGCTCGCGTCCGAGCTCGTGCACAAACGCTACTTCCTGAACGTGAGCCCGCGCGTGCTCGGCGATCGCGCGGCGATGGATCGGCTCGTCCAGGTCGACCTCGCGCAGCACGGCCTCGACAAGTCCAACTTCGTCATCGAGGTGACCGAGCGCGAATCGATCGTCGACTACGAGGCCTTCGAGCAGCAGATCCGCGACTACGTCCAGCAGGGCTTTCGCATCGCGCTCGACGACTTCGGCGCGGGTCACTCGGGGCTCGTGACGCTCGTCATGTGCTCGCCGCACTTCCTCAAGCTCGACATGTCGCTGTCGCGCGACATTCATCGGCACGCCTACAAGCAGCACCTCCTCAAGTCGCTCATCGCCTTCGCGGGCAGCGTCGATGCGGCGCTGATCGCCGAGGGCGTCGAGAGCTGGGACGAGCTCGAGACGCTGGCGCGCTTCGGCGTCCGCTACGCGCAGGGCTTCCTGCTGGGGCGGCCCGCGCCCACGCCGACCGAGCCCGCGCCGAATATTCGCGTGCAGCTTCGCCGCATCATGCGGCAGTTCAATTACCGCGAGGCGGATCTGGACGAGGCCGTCGGGCCGCTCGTCATCCGCTGCCACACGCTGCGCGAGAAGGAGAAGCGCGGCGAGGACATCGATCGCATGTTCCGCCGAGACCTCGCGCTCGACCACGTCGCCATCGTGCGCGACGAGCGTCCCGTGGGGCTCATCACGCGCAAGGCGTACTACGCCAAGACGGGCGGCCCCGTCGGCTACCACCTCTACCAGTGGAAGCCCGCCGAGGACGCCGCCAACCACGCGCCCCTCGTCGTCGAGAACGCCATGAGCATCCCCGCGCTCGCCAAGCTGGCCATGGAGCGAACGCCCGAGGAGATCTACGATCCCGTGCTCGTCGTCGACGCGCAGGGCCTGCTCATCGGCTCGGTGACGATCCGCCAGCTCATCATGCGCTCGACGTCCCTCGAGGTGCAGTCGGCCCAGAGCTGCAGCCCGCTCACGGGCCTGCCCGGGAACCGCACGATCGAGCGCTGGATCCTGGGCGCGATCGAGCACCAAGGCGCGTCGATCCTCTACGCCGACCTCGATCGCTTCAAGGAGTACAACGACTGCTACGGCTTCCTGCGCGGCGACGAGATGATCAGGTGCGTCGCGCGCGTCCTCACGCGGACGCTGGCCATGAGCGCGAGCGACGCGCGCCTCGGTCACATCGGCGGCGACGACTTCGTCATCGTGTCGCCCGTCGAGGTCGGTACGGACCTCGTCCGAGAGATCTGCCGACGCTTCGACGTCGAGAAGCGGGAGCTCTTCGAGACGAGCGACGTCAACCGCGGCTACTTCTCGGCGATCGATCGTCTGGGCAAGACGATCAACGTCCCGCTCGTGACGCTGAGCGTGGCCGTGCTGCAAGGAGACATCATTCAGGACATGGAGCACCCCGGCGCGCTGGCTCAAGCAGCGGCCTCCCTCAAGCGCAAGGTCAAGGAGAGCACGGCCCGCGAGGGCGCGAGCGGGTTCCTGTTCGAGCGGCGCCGGTTCCGCGCCGTGCCCGAGGCCGTCGCCGCCGCGGACACGCGCGAGATTCCGACCACGACCGAGACCGCGCCTTGACGATCGCGCTGGCGAAGTTTCACAACTGCCATCCGCCCGTCACTTTGAATGTCTAGCGTCGCGCCTCGATGAGCCCCGAACTTGCGCCCGAGCGGCGCGTGCTCGTCGTCGAGGACGACCCCGACGTGCGCGAGCTCCTCGGCTACAACCTCAAGGCGGCGGGCTATCTGGTGCACGCCGTCGACAAAGGCACGGACGCGCTCACGGAGACCCGCGCGTTCGTCCCCGATCTCATCCTGCTCGACATCATGCTGCCGGACATCCCCGGCACCGAGGTCTGCCGCCGCATCCGCGCCGATCTGGCGACGCCGCAGCCAGCGATCATCATGGTGTCGGCCAAGGGAGACGAGATCGATCGGGTCGTGGGGTTCGAGCTCGGCGCCGACGACTATGTCGTGAAGCCCTTCAGCATGCGCGAGCTCGTGCTGCGCGTCGGATCGCTCCTGCGCTCGCGCCGGAATCTGCAAGCGCTGCCGCCGCACCAGCTCACGGCGCCCCGCCACTACCTCGTGGGCGCGCTCGAGGTCGACGTCGACGCCTGTCGCGCGTTCGTCGACGGCGTCGAGATTCACCTCAGCGCCATGGAGATTCGACTCCTCTTCTATCTGCTCGAGCACCTCGGCCAGGTGCGGTCGCGCGAGGCGCTGCTCGAGGACGTCTGGGGTTACAGCCCCGAGGCCTCGACGCGCACGATCGACACACACGTGAAGCGACTGCGCGAGAAGCTGGGGAGCGCGGGCACCCTCATCCAGACGGTGCGCGGAACCGGTTATCGCCTCTCGAGAGAAAGAACGATCGCGACGACCGAAGACGCCTAGATGACCGCCCGCATGCCGCAAAAGCCGGAGACGCGACATCGTTTACCACTTGTCAAAACGTGGCGGACGATACACATGAACGAGATGTCTTGCGAAATCGTCCTCGTGGACGACGATGCGGAGTTCGCGACCAGCCTCGCAGAGATTTTGACGCTCGAGGGTCACAAGGTCGACGTCTTCGAGACGCCCGAGGCCGCCTTCGAGTGGCTGCTCGGAGGCGGACAGGCGCGGCTCGTCCTGCTCGACCTCCACACGTCGGGCATGAGCGCGCAACGATTCCGCGCGCTGCAGATGAGCGCGCCCGCGCTGAACGACCTATCGATCGTCATCGTGAGCGGCGAGCCGACGATTCACGAGGTCGCGACGTCGCTCGACGCGATGGACGCCTTCGAGAAGCCGATCGACATCGCGCGGCTCCTCGAGACGGTCAGGCGGCACTGTCGCTCCGCCTGACCGCTGCGTCGACACTCAGTGCGCGTTGATGTTGTTGGGCACGCCCGCGGGCTGCGCCTTGCTCACCGTGAGCGTGGCCAACGTCTGTATCATCGCCCCTGGCCTTGTATTTTGCTGACTTCGACCGAAGGATGGACCGCTCTGCGGGCACTGTAGCCGGAGACATTTTGCGCAGCTCGATCGTCATCCTCGCGGTCATCGTTTCAGTCGGTTGGATCAAACCGGCGCGCGCGTGCTCACCCGCCGTGCGCCTCACCGGCGACGCGGCGTTGGTGGCCGCCGTCGCGCCCGTGCTGGTCGAGCGTGGTATCGCGACGGCCGACGACGCCTGTCCCGCGGCGCCCGTCGACCTGCAACGTCGCGGCAAGCTGATCGTCGTGTCGACCGCGAACGCGCCCGCGACGGAGTGGGTCGTCTCCGACGTGCGCACGGCCGCGACGATCATCGAATCATGGGTGCGCACGGACGTCGACGCGCCACTTCTCCTGCGGCGGCAACGCGACGACGCCGAGCTGGGCGCCGCCCCGCCTGGCCTCGTCGCGTGGCTCCCCCCGCCACCGAGCCGCGACGTCGAGGTCTTCACGTCGATCGAGCGAAGCCTCGCGAGCGACGGCACGGGGTGGATCGGGATCGACCTCGGCGCGTGCCTGATGCTGGGACCGCTCTGCGCGTCCGCGATGGCCCGCCTCGGCGCCGTGACCGAGGGGCCAGGGCTCTGGGCGCACGAGCTCGATCGTCGCGCCGTCGAGATCCTGCTGGGCGCCGCGCTGCCGATGCGCTTCGGCCGCGTCGGGCTGTCGCCCGGCCTCGGCGTCGGCGTGGGGTGGACGCACACGAACGACGACGCGCTCGGCACCGACGAGGAGACGGGCGGCCTGCGCGCCGAAGGTCGCGTCGCGCTGTCCTACGCCTTCAGCCGTCGCCTCGCCGGTGAGCTCGCGCTGGCGTTCGAGGTGACACAGGCGACCCACCTCGAGACCGCGACCCCCATGCCGTTGCCCGAC
>DATAZS010000138.1:0-7590 GCA_036271915.1 Polyangia bacterium | reverse complement strand
CAGAACGCCGATCCGACGGCGCGCGACTCGCTCGCCGACGCCGTGAAGGACAACAAGCCCGCCGACGCGAGCAAACCAGACGACAAGTCGAAGACGGCCGACACGCGCACGGCGGCCGAGAATCTCACGCCGGGATATTTGCCCGGCTATCGCCTCGGCCTCGGGCTCGGCCTGTCGCCCTACGCGCCGCTCACGCCCGCGCTGCCCGCGGGAATGACGGTGCCGTTCAGCGCGCCCGCGCCCGGCGACGACTGGGTTTTCAACTTCTGGGGCTACATGAGCGCCGCGCTGCGCGTGGGCCAGGGCTCGCGCCTCGATCCGACGGCGCAGCAGTACGCCGAGACGCTGCACACCTACCCGCGCATCGTCGACGCGTACGGCATGTTCAACGGCACGAACGTGCCGCAGGGCAGCTGGGTCGATCTCACGTTCGAGTACGGCAACAACCACGTCACGTCGCACGTGAAGATCAGCACGTGGAAGCCGTCCGACGGCTCCGACTGGACGCCGCTCGGCAGCCAGAACTTCTTCCAAGAGGCGTACCTCAGCTTCAAGATCCCCGTGGGCAAGGTGAACCTGCGCTGGAACGTCGGCGCGTTCCAGAACACCTACGGCGGCCTGGGCCAGTACGACGTCGGCCGCTACAACGCGCCCATCATCGGCAGCCCGTACGGCACGGGCGAGACGCTCACGGCCCAGTACGATCTGAGCGCGCGCTACACGCTGTTCGTCGAGGACGGCTTCATGGGCCGCCTCGGCAAGACGCCCGTGGGCGCGCCGCCCATCGTCAGCATCGACGGCGCGTTCAACTCGTCGCTGCCGTCGAGCTGGGTGCACCACGCGCACGTGGGCATCGCGCGCCACGGCACGGTGCCGCTCGTGCTCGGCCTGCACTACATCGCGAACTGGGCGCAGGACGAGCGCGACCAGCAGGACGATCCGCGCACGCCGTTCCTCGATGAGTCGAACCGGCCGGATCCCAGCATGACGGTCGTCGGCGCGGACTTCCGCATGATCGACAACTACCTCGGCAACTTCGCCGTCGCGGCGTCCTACGCCGACGCGAAGAACGCGACCTTGCTCACGGGCATGAACTTCTTCGGCGCCTACACGGGCGAGTCGATGACGAAGCGCTTCTTAGGCCCCGAGGGCGAGGGCACGGGAAAGATCTTCATCGCGGGCGGAGAGTACAACGTCGCGTGGGGGCGCCTGCTCCGTTATCCCGTCGAGCTCAGCCCCAACGGCCCCGAGTTCTTCACGAGCGTGTTCGCTGACTTCGTGCACGTCGCGAGCGCCGACCCGACGTACGACGGCCGACGCATGCTGAAGTTTGGCACCGAGCTCACGTACCGCTGGCTGTCGTGGCTGACGTTCTCGGGGCGCGTCGATCGCGTCATGCCGAACTCGAAGGACAGCAAGGAGAGCTTCACCGTCATCAGCCCCAAGGTGATCTTCAAGAGTGACTGGCTGAGCCACGAGCAGGTCACGCTCTCGTACACGCGGTGGTGGTACGGCGCCGACACGCACGGCGAGTTCCCCAACGACTTCTCGCGCGGGCAGCTCGACACGGCCATGTACGCGCTGACCTTCGGATTGTGGTGGTGACCGTGAACATGGCGAGGACAGAAAGCAGGTTGCGAATGAAACGCCAACTCCGCGTGTTGGTTCTCCTTGTCGGTGCGTTCGCGGCAAAGGCGGCGCTCGCGCAAACGGGCGACGGAACGGCGCCCGCCCAGGACGACGTCAAGCAAGACATCCAGCTCGGCCTCGCGCCGGGCACGCCGCAGGTGGGCGCGCTGCCGGGCGGCCTCACGCCCGCCTACGGGCAGAAGGCCGCCGACGAGGGCGAGTGGCGCTTCGACTTTCACGGCTTCCTCACGATGCCGCTGCGCATGGGCCTCAACACGCGCTCGGGCACCGTCGACGATCAGCAGCACCTCGACGTCCTGCACGCGCCGCCCGTCGTCCCCGACTATCGCGACTCGTTCAACTACACGACCGTCGTCCCGCAGCCGTACGTGCAGCTCAACTTCTCGTACGGCAACTCGGTCGTCACGGGCAACGTCATCTTGTTGTCGCGCACGGCGACGACGGCGCAGCAGTTCTACAACCCGCCCGATCAATCGGGCATCAGCGACGCCTACGTGAACTTCCGCTTGCCGAACGTCGCGCACCACCTGTACGTCGAGGCCAACGTGGGCGCGTTCACGAGCCGCTACGGCGTCATGGGCGAGTACGACGAGGGCAAGTACGGCACGCCCGCCATCGCGCGCGTCAACGGCGTGGGCGAGGAAATGATAGGCAAGTACGCCGTCGGCAACTGGGTCTTCGCGCTCGAGGAGGCGTTCGAAGGGCAGCTCGACAAGTTCCCGTACGACACGTTGCCCGCCGGGTGGAACGGCTTCGGCAACCCCAACGCAGGCAGCGGCTTCGTCGGGCACGTGCACGCGGGCTTCTCGTACATGAGCACGCTCACCGTGGGCCTGCACTACCTCTACGCGTGGACGCAGGACGATCGCGCCGAGCAGGGCGCGACGCCCGACGGCAAGCTCAGCGTCATGGGCGCCGACGTGCGCTTGACGACAGGCAACATCGGCCACGTGTACCTCGCCGCCTCGAAGACCAACGCGACCTACGCGGGCTCGATCGGCGGCATCCTCGAGATCATGAACACGGGCAGCGGCCAGGGCCTCATGGACAACTATCTCGGCCCCAACAGCGGCGGCAACGGCTCGCTCACGACGATCGCGGGCCAGTGGGACGTGAGCCTCAAGGCCGTCGCGCGCTACCCACAGATCTTCCTCGGCGACAGCCCCGACGTCGTCGTGAGCGTGTTCGCGATGGACACGCGCGTGAAGAGCAACGACCCGATGTTCAACAACGTCAACAAGCTCAAGTTCGGCGGCGAGGGCGCCGTGAGCGTGTTCTCGATGCTCGCGGGATCCGTTCGCTTCGATCGCGTCATGCCGAACGGCGGTGACAGCACGCAGGCGTTCTCGATCGTGTCGCCGCGGCTCATCTTCCGCTCGAAGTGGCAGGCGCACGACCAGGTCGTGCTGCAGTACTCGCACTTCTTCTACGGCTCGGACGTCATCGTGCGCAGCGGCTACCCCGCGCTGCCCGATCCGACGCTCCACCCCGATCGCGACATGATCTCGCTCTCCGCCACGATGTGGTGGTGATGCCGCGGCACGCCAACGGGACACGGAACGGACCGCCTGCGGACATTCATAGCTAGGCGTGGGCGGGACTGCCGCGCCGGGAGCAACGGATGCCGCCGCGTAAAGCCGACCAGATCGTTCAGGTGCTGCGCAACGAGATCCTCTCGGGGCAGCGCGCGCCCGGCGCGAAGCTGCCCACGTATGACGCGATCGTCGAGCTGTTCGGCGTGACGCGCCCGACGGTGGCGCGCGGGCTGCGCGCGCTGCGCAGCGAGGGGCTCGTCACGGCCGACGGCACGCGCGGCGTGTTCGTCGCGAGCTCGTTCCCGCACCACAGCCGCTATCTGTGGGTCACGAGCGAGCAGCCCGGGACGCCGGGGTGGTCGAGCACGTCGGCCGCGATCCTCGAGCTCATCGCGCGCGGCGAGACGGGCATCCCCGGCGAGGTCGTCGCGCTCGTCGGTGTCGACGGCCGGGCCAACAACCCGGCGTACCAAAGATTGTGCGAGGCCGTCGAGCACGGCTCCGCGGCCGGTCTCATCGTCACGGGCTCGGCGACGACGAGCCTGCTGCCCGTGCTGCAGACGCCCGGGCTCCCGCGCGTCGCGATCGCGGAATCTCTGCCGCACGCGCGCCTGCTCGATGTCGACATGGGGGCGCTCGTCGAACGGGCGTCGGCGCGGCTCGTCGAGCGCGGACGCCGCGTCGCCGTATTCTCGCCGAACGCCGCGCACCTCGAGCTCGCGCGCGCGCGGCTCTACGCGCGCGGCGTCGAGCGTCGGCACCTGTCGCTGCTGCATGTCGCGCCCGTCGGCTGCGAGATCCTGACGCGGTTGCTGTTCGAGCGCGCCGAGCGACCCGACGCCGTGTTCGTCACGGACGACAGCCTCGTCGCGCCGCTGCTCGCCGGGCTCAAGCGCGGCAAGCTGCGCGCGCGCGGAGACGTCTTCGTGCTCGCGCACTGCACGTGGCCGCGGCCCACGGGCGATGCGGACGGCATCGAGCACCTCGGCTTCGACGCGCGCGAGCTGCTCTTGGCCGCGAAGCAGTTGATCGACGCGCAGCGCGCGGGCGAGGTGCCCAAAGATCGCGCCGTGCAGCCGCGCTTCGCGCGCGAGCTCACGTCGGCTCCAGCCACGGCGCTGCCGCGCGCCGCGTGAGGTCGCTCGTGAACCAACGCGTCTCGCTCGCGGGTGTTTGTCTCGGGGTGTTCTTTTCGGGCGCGTGCGGCGGCTACGGCAGCGCGGCGCCGCCCGGCGCCGGTGGCGCATCGGGCGCCGTCGACGCCGCGATCGACATTGCCGCGGGCCCCACGCTCGACGCGACGGCGACGCCCGACTTCCAGCTGCGCGCCGAGTTCACGGGGCCGTGCACGCTCTCCCCCGGCGAGATCGACGTGAACCTCGGCAACAGCCCCGAGGCGTTCGTGCGCGCGGCGTACTGCCAGATAAGCGGCGCCGAGCCGCCCGCCGACACGGTGACCAACTGGGCCGCGCAGCTGCGCACCGTGGGCTATGTTCGCCGCGTCGACGTCGTGCGCACGCTGTGCACGGCCGCGAAGCGCGGCTGCGCGCTCACATACTCGGACCCGTGGCGGGCCGATATTCCGCTCTCCCCGACGTGTGCGCGCAAGACGACGCGCGATCTCGGCGCCGTGCTCATGTTCTTCAGCGAGTGCCCGAACGGCGTGAACTGCGGGATGGATTGGGCCAACACGCACGCGAGCGGCATGAACGCCCCCGATCCGCTGCTCGCGTTCGCGCCCGCGCCTAGCAACTACTACAACCCGCGCAACGCGGGCTTCTGGTACCGCGAGCTCAACGACGCCGCCTGGGCCGGGCTGCAGTTTTTTCTCATCAACACCTACGGCCCCGACCTGCAGGGCACACCGGACCAGCTCGCCATGCTCGGGCAGGCGCTCGCGAAGGCGGGGCCCGCCGTCAAGGTCGCGCTGTTCGACGATCCGTGGGCGTGGGGCCAGTCGTCGAGCCCCGCGCCGTTCAACAAGCGCCCCAGCCTGAGCGACACCGAGGCGGCGGCGCAGGCGATCTACACGGCGAAGTGGAAGCCGTTCTACTCGCGCATCGATCGCCAGTATTGGTACCAATTCCAGAACCACCCGTTCATCTATTTCTACAACGCGGGAACCTTGAACCCGCTCAACGCGTCGGCGGCCGTCGTCACGCGGCTCAAGCAGCTCTTCACCGCCGACTTTGGCGTCACGCCGTTCGTCGCCGTCGAGACGGCGTACTTCCAGGACCCGGCCATGCCGACGGTCGCCGACTCGCAGTTCACCTGGAACACGCTGACGTCGAACACGATGAGCCAGTCGCAGCTGGGCGGCGTCACGCTCGATCACTTCATGGTGAAGTGGGATCCGCTCGGCCGCGACAAGCCCGGCGCCGTCGCGACCAGCGCCGATCGGATCTTGAAGGGCACCGATCTGCTGACGACGCGGCTCGCGCAGGCGGCGAACGCGAACATCGCCGTCATCGCGACGTGGAACGATCTCGGTGAGGGCACAGGCATCGAGCGCAACTACGACTACTACGTCGGCGGCGCGTGGAATCCACCTACGGCGTTCATGGGCGTCACGCGCGCCGCGCAGTGCT
Source organism: Polyangia bacterium (assembly GCA_036271915.1). GTDB lineage: Bacteria > Myxococcota_A > Polyangia > Fen-1088 > Fen-1088 > DASZFV01. Next base: position 1,817 of record DATAZS010000138.1, on the reverse strand, counting down.
CTGAATAGAAGTCCCTTGGTTAAAGACCAAGGTTGACCACGCCGCGCGCGTTCCGGATTTTCGCGACGGATTGGTTCTGCGCCGGACACACATGAAACGACGCTGTCGTCTTCACTGTGCGCAAAACCGACGGAGAGAAAATGCGAAACATCAACTTGAGAATCTGTGCGCTGCCCGCGTCGCTCCTCGCGATGACGATGGTGGCCAACCTTGGTTGCTCGACGGGAACGGGCTCGGGCGCGGGCACGGCCGGCGCGAGCGGTGGCGCGGCGGGCGCCGTCGGCGGAACGGCTGGCGCGTCGAGCGGCGGCACCGCGGGCGCCTCGAGCGGGACCGCGGGCAGCAGCGGCGGCCCGGCGGACGCGTCGAGCGGCGGCACGGCGGGCGCCTCGGCGGGCGGCACGGCGGGCGCGACCGCCGGCGGCGCGGCCGGCGCCGGACTGCCCACGACGGGTGTTTGCGCGGGAGCGGGCACGCGCCCGCTCACGATCGCGCAGGGCAAGGTCGACGACTTCGAAGCCGATCCGATCTCCCTGGGGTGGTCGTCGTTCAACGACGTTCAGCCCACGATGAACGCGTTCAAGATCGCGCGTGAAGCGGGCGGCGCCGTCGGCACGGGCTTCGGCGGTCACTACATGGGCACGGGCGCCAAGACGCCGGTCATGGGCGGCTTCGGCGTCGGCACGATCTACAACATGGCGATCGACACGACGGCGATGATCTACTGCGTCGACATCTCGGCCTTCGACGGCGTGACGTTCTGGGCGAAGGCCGCAACGGCCGGCGCGAAGGTGGGCGTGAACTTCGTGATCCCCTCCACCAACCAAGCGCCGCAGGGCGATTGCCCCATGACGTCGACGACGTGCTTCAACCACCCGCAGAAAAGCGTCACGCTCACCACCGATTGGCAGCAGTACTCGGTGCCGTTCGCGTCGGCCCTCGGCGGCACGGGCGCCAAGGTCGGCAGCGTGCTGCAGGAGCTCGGCTGGCTGAGCCCCGACGCGACCTGGGACTTCTGGATCGACGAAATCCAGCTGTACAAGGGCACGCCACCCACGACGCCCGTCGGCGGCAACAGCGCGTCGATGTAGCCTACCGCTCAGGTGAGCAGACGAGGGCCCGTGGAGCACGTCTCCGCGGGCCCTTTTCTCGTGCGCGTCAGTAGGGAGACGCGCAGCCCATGGACGCGACGTTCAGGTGCTGCGCCGCCACGTCCGCGCAGTCTTGATTGATGACGACGGGCGCGCCGCCGTCGCCCGCGACGCTGAGCGGCTCTCCGCACGGGAAGCCCGCGCTCGTCCACAGCGGCATCGTCGAGAGTGTGCCATCGGGATTGTACTGGTAAAGGACGTTCGCGCCCACGGCGACGGGGATGCTGCTCGCGCCGACGCCCGCGCTCGCGAGCGGGCTCGTCGAGGGCTGGTACACGAGGCAGGGACCCAACGGAAACGGCGCCGTGAGGGCGTTCGTCACGAAGTCGCCTCCGGGAACGTAGTCCTCCATGGCCGAGTTTTGCGTGTATCCGCCCGAGGTCGCGCAGTGGTCGAACGACGCGGCCTCGTTTTCGCTGTCGAACGCCACGGCCTGAAAGTTGGAGACGAGCGAGTTCGTCGTGCGTGACGTCGACGTGAGGCCGGCGTTCTGCGGCTCCTTGCGAATGATGAGGCCGTTCGCGGCGTTGATGACGCTGATCTGATCGAAGGTCGTCATGACGGCGCCCGCCGACGAGACGCCTTCGTCGCCGCCGATGACGACGTCGTCCTTCAAGACGGTGCCCGTGATCGTGTGAAAGCTGTCGGTGCAGGGTTTCTGCGGCG
>DATAZS010000137.1:0-1765 GCA_036271915.1 Polyangia bacterium | reverse complement strand
GCGATGCGCACGGCCAGATCGTCCTGACCACGACGCGGCCCGAGCTCATCGAGGCGCCGCGTGTCGCGCGCGCGGACGTCGAGGTCGTCGAGGGCCGCGTGTCGGCTCCGGCCGCGCGTTGAGGGTGCAGACGACGCGTGCCCGGAAGGCGCGATCGAGCCCGGAAAACCGCGAGCAATTAGGGCCTCGAACGCTTGCTCGGAGGGCCTCATGGAGGTACATTCCGCGCTCCAATTCCGGCCTGCGTTCGACCCGCTTCGAGCGCGCGCGGCGCCGCCAAACAAGGCGACGCGGCCCCGGCAATCCCACGCGGTCCCCAGCGCGCGCACGCAGCGCCGCACGGGGGCCGAGCGCCTCTGCGGAGGCGAGTCGCCAGGACCATGACCAACGTCACCACCCAAAGCGACCGCGCGCCGGCGGCCTCGTACGACGAGAAGAGCATCGGCGTGCTCGAGGGGCTCGAGGCCGTGCGCAAGCGCCCGGGCATGTACATCGGCGACGTGCACGACGGCTCGGGCCTGCACCACCTCGTGTGGGAGGCCGTCGACAACGCGGTCGACGAGCACCTCGCCGGGTACTGCAAGCTCATCCACGTCACCATCCACTTCGACGGCTCCGTCTCGGTCGAGGACGACGGTCGCGGCATCCCCGTCGGCATGCACGACAAGGGCGTCAGCGCGGCCGAGGTCGTGATGACGATCCTCCACGCCGGCGGCAAGTTCGACAACGCGAGCTACAAGGTGTCCGCGGGCCTGCACGGCGTCGGCGTCAGCGCGGTCAACGCCGTCAGCGAGTGGCTCAAGCTCGAGATCAAGCGCGAGGGTCACGTCTGGGTGCAGGAGTACGCGCGCGGCGTCCCGAAGACGAAGCTCGCGCCCATCGGCAACACCGACAAGACGGGCACGCTCGTCACGTTCAAGCCCGACACGACGATCTTCACCGTCGTCGAGTTCAACTTCGACATCCTCGCGAGCCGCCTCCGCGAGCTCTCGTTCCTCAACGCGGGCCTGGTCATCCACCTCGACGACGAGCGGCCCGACGGCCGGCACGAGACGTACGAGTACCGGGGCGGCATCGCCGAGTTCGTCGCGCTGCTGAACAAGGCGAAGGAGCCCGTGCACGAGCCCGTCATCTCGTTCCTCGCGTCCGACGCGAGCGGCGCGACGTCGCTCGCCAACGGCGCGCCGCCCGTCACGGTCGAGGTCGCGCTCCAGTGGAACGCCTCGTACACCGAGGCGATTTTTTGCTACACGAACAACGTCCACAACAAGGACGGCGGCACGCACCTCACCGGGCTCCGCGCCGCGCTCACGAAGACGGTCAACGCGTACGGCGCCGCGCACAACCTCTTCAAAGAGCTGAAGCAAGGCCTCGCCGGCGAAGACGCGCGCGAGGGACTCACGTGCGTGCTCAGCGTGAAGCACCCCGACCCGTCGTTCGACTCGCAGACGAAATCGAAGCTCGTCTCGAGCGAGGTGAAGGGCATCGTCGAGGCGGCCGTGACCGACAAGCTCGGTCAGTACTTCGAAGAGCACCCGGCGAACGCGAAGCGCATCGTCGAGAAGGCCGTCGTCGCCGCCAAGGCGCGTGAGGCGGCGCGCAAGGCGCGCGAGACGATCCGAAAGGGATCGCTCGACATCACGAGCCTCTCCGGCAAGCTCGCAGACTGCCAGTCGAAGGACCCCGAGAAGAGCGAGATCTACATCGTCGAGGGCGACAGCGCCGGCGGCAGCGCGAAGCAGGGGCGCGACCGTCACTACCAGGC
>DATAZS010000136.1:0-3184 GCA_036271915.1 Polyangia bacterium | reverse complement strand
GCACGTCGCCCGCGCGCCGTGCGCGCTCGGCCGTGTCGTACGGCGCACCCTCGGGCGCGAAGCGGCGCACGAGGACGATCTTGCCCTTCACGTCGAGGTGCGCGTAGTCGTCGACGCCGGCGGCCGCGTCGCGCAGGCCGTAGCCCGCGAGCACGAGCGGTCCTTTGACCTGACCGCTCGCCGAGAAGCCGGACGGCACGAAGTCGGACGCGGCGACGGGCGCGCCGCCGATCGCGAGGCGCGTCGCGGGCGCGATCGCGAGGCCCGTGCGCACCTCGAAGGCCTGGCGATAGGTGCCACCGTCTCCGGCGGGCTGTAGACCGAGCGCCCGGAAGCGCTCTTCTATGTGTGCGCCCGCGGCGGCGAGGCCCGCCGTGCCGACGCCGCGTCCCTCGCGTGCGGGATCGGCGAGCCAGCGCACGTCGGCGAGGACGCGATCGGCGGGCAGCTCTTCGACGGGCGTGATCGGAGTGCTTCGCCAGTCGGCGAGGAACACGTTCGTGTCGTGCTGGCCCGGGGGCGTCGCGCGGTTCGAAGAAAACGCGAGGCGCGTGCCGTCGGGCGAGAAGAGCGGAAAGCCGTCGAAGCCGGGCGCCGCCGTGATGCGCTCGAGGCGCGTGCCCTGGACGTCGATCGCCCAGATGTCGAACTCCCGGCCGCGCGGATCGCCGTAGTTCGACGCGAACACGAGCCGCTGATCGCCCGGCTGCCACGCGGGGCCGAAGGACGCGGCGTCGAGGTACGTCACCTGCGTGGCGTCGCTGCCGTCGGCGTTCGCGACGTAGAGCTCGAGCTTCGTGGGGCGCACGAGGTTCTGCGCGAGCAGGCGCTTGTAGTCGTCGAGCTCCTTGCCCGGCTTGGGGCGCGACGCGCGCCACACGATGCGCGTGCAGTCGGAGTTGAAGAACGCGCCGCCGTCATAGCCCACGTCGTGCGTGAGCCGCCGGACGTTCTTGCCGTCGGCGTCCATGCGGTACAGGTCGATGTCGCCGTCGCGCACGGACGTGAAGACGATCGAGCCGTCCTTCGCGCACACCGTACCCTCGGCGTCGTAGCCGGGCGTCGTCGTGAGCTTGCGTAACGCAGTCCCATCGGCGCCAGCACGATAAATGTCGTAGTCGGGATACAGCGCCCACACGTAGCCCTGACTGTGGTCGGGCCGAGGCGGACACGCGGGCGAGCCGCCCTCCGTCGACGCGAAGATGACCTCCTTGTCGCCCGGTAGAAAGTAGGAGCAGGTCGTCGCGCCGCGCCCGTCCGAGACGGGAACGGGGCGGGGCAGCTCGCCGTTCGTCGGCGCCGCCGTCGGCACGCGGTAGATGCGATCGCACCCCTCACCTGCGGGGCGCGCCTGCATGATGAGCGCGTCGCCCGCCCACGACCAGTACGCCTCGGCGTTCTCGCCGCCCATCGTGAGCGCGCGTAGGTTCGCGAGGTGGTGCTCCGCTGGGAGCGCCCAATTGCGAGCGGGCGCGCTCGGCGCGGGCGAGGGCACGGACGTGGCCGCGGCGCACCCCGCGATCAATGGCGCAAGCAGCGCGAGCCCGCGCGTGAAGCTCGGTGAAGCGGAGGACTTCGACGACCGTTGGGGCGCGTTCACGGGCGTCAGTTTCCTTGCAGGAGGTCCCGACGGCAACGCTTGAATGTCTGCGCGCGATGTTTTCCGCGCGGCCCGCCGACCTTACAATGGCGCGCTTTCACTCTAGCCAAAGGACCGCACATGACCGCAGGACGTGGAGGAAGTTTGATGGGGGGCGCGCTCGTCGTAGCGGCGCTCGTCGCGGCGTGCAGCACGAACGGCCCCGTCTCGGCCGACGACACCGTCTACCTCGAGGGCAACGTCTACGACGGCGCGATGGGCGCCGTGCTGCCGAAGACGAAGCTGACCTCGGTCGCCGTCGAGTACCGCGACACGCCCCTCAAGGTCTCGATCGACGACACGGGGCGCTTCGTGACGCTCGATCCGCTTCCCACCTGGCAGGACTACGTCGTCACGATCGTCGCCGACGGCTATCGCCCGTTCGTGTCGCACAACCTGGGCTTCGACGTGCCGCCGTCGCTCGCGTCCATGCAGAGCGGCCTCGCCGCGATCTCGACGGTCCAGAGCTTCTCGTTCGATTCGTATCTCTTCCCGACGGACCTCATGTCGCCCGCCGTATCGCTGGAGATCGCGACCGTCGACACGGCGACAGGGCTCCCGGCCTTCGGCCAGGCCGCGGGAACGATTCGCATGCGGCCGCAGACCCAGTCGGCGCTCGAGGTCGGCGCGGGCGACGGAACGGCGGGCGCGCCCCGCGCCGATCATCGCGTGTGGACGAACGACGACGATCTGCTCGCGCAGACGATCACGAAGGACTTCACGGCGGGCACCGTCACCTTCGCCGCGGGCGAGCTCGTCTACGGCGTGCAGTATGAGGTCACGGTCTACGGCGTCGACGGCTATCAGCCGGCGGTGCTCTCGGGCGCGTCGGGGATCGTCGCGGGAGCGGTGCTCAGCAAGACGATCACTCTCATGAAGGTATCGCAGGAGCCGCTGCACATCACGGCCAACACGGCGACCATGTGCACGCCGCCGCTGCCCACGGCCACGACGCCGGGCGCCCAAATCCAACTTACTTTCAGCGAGAACGTGGAGCTCGTCGGGACGACCTACCTCGAAGACATCGACAACGGTCTGAGCATCGTCGAGGTCCCGGCGGCCAACGCCTTCAGCTCCTGTCCGCTCAACGCGAGCACGGACCCGACCAAGCAAGAGCACGGCACGTCGGTCGCCGTCTCCGGGATGACGATGACTCTCGCCTTCAATCCATCGGTGGGCATCGCCACGCCCTCCGCGACGGTCATCTGCACGCCGCCCGCGGCCATCACCTCCGTCACTTACGGCGACCTCGCGACGATCGTCCTTCAACCAATGGGCGATCCCAGCCGCAAGCGTACCCTCGCGGCGATGCTCCAAGAGCTCTCGCCCACGAACCAAGTCGGTAGCTTGAGCTGCCCCATGCATCCCTGACGAGTCGGCCCGGTACTTTAAGAGCTGACGCGCCGCGGGCGGGGGCGTGGCTGCGGCAAGATGTCGCACGCGCGACGCAATGCTTTCCTTCCCGTCCGAATCGCGACAGGATTGTCGGGCGCCCGGAGCTTTGCCGTCGATTCTCGAAAGTGACGGTCGATCGAGTCGCGGGGG
>DATAZS010000135.1:0-5536 GCA_036271915.1 Polyangia bacterium | reverse complement strand
GTTCATCGGGTTGCCTGCCCATCGCATCACCGTGATCGCGCCGGGCCTCAACCAGCCCTTCGCGCCCGATCCCGAGCGTGGCTTGGCGCTGCGTCGGCGCTTCGACCTCGGCGACGGTCCGCTCGTGCTGCACATCGGCCGCACGTTCTACAAGAATATCCCCGGCGTCCTGCGCGTCATCCACGCGCTGCGCGCGCAGGGCATCCCCGTGCGCTTCGTGCGCACGGGCCGCCCGCTCGCGGGCGCCGAGCGTGCGCTCGCTGAGCGGCTCGGCATCGTCGATCACATCGTCGAGCTGCGCAGCGTCCCCGACGAGCTACTGCCGGCCCTGTACAACGCCGTCGATCTCTTGCTGTTCCCGTCGCTGTACGAAGGGTTCGGCTGGCCGCCGCTCGAGGCGATGGCGTCAGGCACGCCCGTCGTTTGCTCGCGCGCGGGCTCGCTTGGCGACGTCGTGGGCGAGGCCGCGCTCACGGCCGATCCGGAGGATACGGCGGCGCTCACGTGGCACGCCGCCGCCGCCCTCACCGACCCGACGCTTCGTCGCGCGCTCATCGCGCGTGGCCTCGCGCACGCCGCGCAGTTCTCGTGGACGCGCACGGCCGACCAGCTCATCTCCGTCTATCACGGGGTCTTGGGAAAGGCGGCCTGAGCCATGTGCGGCATCGTCGGCATCGTTCGGTGGGGAGGAGCGCCCGTGCGATCGGAAGAGATCGCGCAGATGGCCGACAGCATCGTTCATCGTGGGCCTGACGATCACGGCGCCCTCGTCGAGGGCGGCCTCGGCATCGCCATGCGCCGGCTCTCGATCGTCGATCTGTCGTCGGGCGGACACCAGCCGATGTTCAACGAGGAGGGCGACGTCGCCGTCGTCTTCAACGGTGAGCTCTACTCGCACAAGGATCTGCGCTCGCGCCTCATCGTCGAGGGGCACCGGTTCCGCGGCAACAGCGACACCGAGGTGCTCGTGCACGGCTACGAGCAGTTCGGCATGGCGGGGATGCTCGCGCGGCTCGAGGGCATGTTCGCGTTCGCGCTGCTCGATCGGAAGCGGCGCCGCCTCTTCGTCGCGCGCGACGGCTTCGGCATCAAGCCGCTCTACGTCCGGCGCACGGCGCAGCAGCTCTCGTTCTCGTCGGAGATCCGCGCGCTGCGCCACGACGGCCAGGGCGCGCTCGCCGTCGACCACACCTTCACGCGCACCTATCTGCGCCTCGGCTATGTGCCGTCGCCCGGAACCGCCTTCCGCGGCATCGAGAAGGTCCGGCCCGGAACATACTGGGAGATCGACATCGACACGGGTGAGGTCCGGCAGGAGACGTTCTACCGACTCACGCCCGCGCCCGTCGACGACGCGCGGCCCGAGGCGCTCGTCGAGCGGCTGCGCGAGCTGCTGAACGCGTCGGTGCGGCGTCACCTCATGGCCGACGTGCCGACGGGGCTGTTCCTGTCGGGCGGCCTCGACTCGAGCGCGCTCGTCGTGTTCGCGAATCATCACGGGGCGCCACCAAAAACGTTCTCGATGGGCTTCTCGTCGTCCGATCAGGGTGACGAGACGGCCTTCGCCGCGGCGGTCGCGCGGCGCAACGGCAACGAGAACGTCCGCATCGATCTCGGCCCCGCGAACCTCGACGACCTCGATCCCATCATCGACGCGCTCGAAGAGCCGCTGGCCGACAGCGCCGTGCTGCCGCTGTGGTACCTGTGCGCCGGCACGGCGACCCACGTCAAGGTCGCGCTGTCCGGCGAGGGCGGCGACGAGGTCCTCGGGGGCTACGCGCGTTACTTCTGGGGCCCGGTCGTCGACGACGTTCGGCCCATGCTCGCGCCGCGCGCGGCCGCGTTGCGCGATCTAACGGCGCGCATGCCCTCGCGTTCGTTCGGGCCGTTCAACATCGCGCGCCGCGCCGCCAAGCTCGCCGACTCGATCGAGCTGTCGGCGCCCGCCCGCTACCTGGCCTGGTTCGACATCTTCACGGGTGACGAGCGACGCAAGCTCGTGGGCGAAGGCGAGGATCGCGCCGCGGCCCACTACGAGGCCATGTTCGAGGACGCGCACGATCTCGATCTCGATCCCGTGCAGCGGCTCCAGTACGTCGACTGCCGCACGATGCTCCTCGACAACCTGCTCATGAAGGCCGACAAGATCTCGATGGCGCACAGCCTCGAGGTGCGCGTGCCGTTCCTCGATCGCGCGCTCGTCGAGTTCGGGCTCGGGCTGCCCGCGCGTCACAAGATTGGTCTGCTGCGCAACAAGCGCGTCATGCGTAAGCTGCTCGAGCCCGATCTCGGCATCCGCATCGCGCAGCGCCCGAAGCGCGGCTTCGAGATCCCCGTCGATCGCTGGTTCCGCGAGCCCGCGACGGCGGCGCTGCGCGGCCAGCTCACGAGCGGCGCGCTCGTCAAAGAGCTGGGCCTCGCGCCCGCCGCCATCCAGAGCCTGCTCGATCGGCACCTCGGCGGCGAGGACATCGGCCGCAAGCTCTTCTCGCTCGCCGCGCTCGAGCGCTGGGCCGGCCGCTTCGCGTGACGCCGAGGCGCAGCAGGCTGGCGCCTGGTCGGCCATCGTAGTAAAAACGGCCCTCATTCAATGATCCGCAGCATCTTCTCGATCGACGTCGAGGACTGGTACCACATCCTCGATGTCCCCTCGGCGCCCGCGCTGCCCCAGTGGGACGCGCTGCCGGCTCACGTCGAGAAGAACTTCCGCCGCATGCTCGACATCCTCGGCGAGACGGGCGCGCGCGCGACCTGCTTCTTCATCGGGCACGTCGCGAAGCGCTTCCCCGCGCTCGTGCGCGAGGCCAAGGCGCGCGGGCACGAGATCGCGTCGCACAGCTACGAGCATCGGCTCGTCTACACGATGACCCCCGACGAGTTCGCCGCCGACGCGCGCCGCGCGCGCGAGGTGCTCGAGGACATCTCGGGCGGTCCCGTGAGCGGCTTCCGCGCCTCCGGCTTCTCGGTGACCGAGGCGACGCCGTGGTTCTTCGAGAAGCTCGTCGAGGCCGGCTACGGCTACGACTCGTCGACGTTCCCCGCGTCGCGCGGCCACGGCGGCCTCAAGACGGGACAGCTCGAGCCGCACCGCCGCGCGACCCCGTCAGGCGAGCTCGCCGAGTTCCCCGTGACGGTGACCGACGTGCTGGGCAAGCGCCTGTGCTTCTTCGGCGGCGGCTACCTGCGCCTGTTCCCGTATCCGCTCATCAAGCGTATGTCGCGCGCCGTGCTGGCTCAGAACCGGCCCGTGATCTTCTATGTGCACCCGCGCGAGATCGATCCGGATCACCCGCGGCTGCCCATGAGCGCATCGCGCCGCTTCAAGACTTACGTCAACCTCGGTACGACCGAGAAAAAAATCCGCAGCATTCTCTCTGACTTCCCCGTGACGACGTTCGGGGACTATCTGGCCGAGCATCGCTCGGCGCTCGGGGTGTCTTGATGGAAACCAGAACAGCGAACTTCTTCGATCAGTACGCGGGCGACTTCAGCGCGATCTACGGGAACGACCACACGCCGGTCAACGCGATCGTCAATCGCCTCTTCCGCAAGAGCATGATGCTGCGCTACGAGCGCACGCTGGCCGGATGCAACCCGATCCAGGGGAAGACGGTCATCGACATCGGCTGCGGGCCCGGCCACTACTCGGTCGCGCTCGCCGAGCGCGGCGCCGCGCGCGTGCTGGGCGTCGACTTCGCCTCGGGCATGATCGACATCGCGAAGCAGCGCGCCCAGCGCGCGAACGTCTCCGACCGCTGCACGTTCACGCTGGGCGACTTCCTCGAGGTCACGGGCGACGAGAAGTTCGACTACGCCGTCGTCATGGGCTTCATGGATTACATCGAGGATCCGAAGGCGCTCATGGAGAAGGTGCTGCGCGTTTGCCGCGGCAAGGCCTTCTTCAGCTTCCCGGCGGACGGCGGCGTGCTCGCGTGGCAGCGCCGCATGCGCTACAAGAGCCGCTGCGCGCTGTACCTCTACAACGAGGCGCAGATCCGATCGATCGTCGCGAGCCTCGGCGTCAAGGGCACCGTCGAGCCCATCAGCCGCGACTACTTTGTCACGCTCACGGTGTGAGCTTTGGTCACGCTCAGCGTGTGAGCTTCACCGGTTGACGCCGCGGCCGCCGATCTGCTCTTCGAGCAGCGCGGCCCAGCGATCGTTGACGAGCTTCTTCGAGAAGCGCGCGCGATAGGCCGCGAGGGCGCGCGCGCGGCTCGCGCGGATCACGGCGTCGTCGTCCTTGATCGCGACGAGGCGCACGGCGACGTCGTCGATCTGCCCGGGCTCGAGCACGAGGCCGACGTCGAGCTCGCGGATCCAGCGCGCGATCGCGGCGTCGGCGCGCCCGGCGAAGATGAACGGCCGCGCGACGGCGAGCGCCGCGAAAAACTTCGACGGCACGACGATGCCCGTGAAGTCCGGGCGCAGGCTGCCGAGGTGATAGTCGGCCGCCTCGAGGCGACGCGCGAGCGTCTCCTCGTCGGCGAAGGGCGCGAAGCGGACGTTTGTGTCGTCGGGCCGCACGGCGGCCTTGAGCGCGGGCAGGTTCGTGCCCGTGCACGCGAAGCACACGGCGATCTCGTCGCCCGCGCGAGCGCGACAGGCCCGCGCGAGCGCGAGCAGGCTCTCGAAGTCGTGCGAGCGCGACATGCTGCCGGCGTAGATGAGGCCGATCTTCGCGTCGCCGAACAGCGCGCGCCGAAGCTCGGGCTCGGGCTCGGCCGGCGTCTCGGGCTCGACGAGTGCCCACGGCGTGAGCGTCTCGCGCCTGGGCGCGCCGCCGTAGCGCTCGAGGCGCTCGCGCATGCACGGCCCGAGATCGACGACGACGTCGCAGCAGCGATAGGCCGCGCTCATGATGGCGCGCGCGGGCGGCGACAACAGGCGCGTCGCGCCCGTCCACTCGGCCTCGCCCGCGTCGGGGAAGACGTCGAGGCACCAGTGCAGGATGGGCGTGCGCGGCCGCGCGGCGCGCAGCGGGATCGCGAGCGACGCCGCGAACGACGGATCGGATCCGATGACGATCGCGTCGAACTCTCCGAGCTGGGTCGACCGCAAGAACCACGCTGACAGCAGCCAACCGCTGTTCCCGAGGCGCGGTAGCGGCTTCTTCTGTGACCACGCCGGCCGGAAGACGCGCAGGATGCGCACGCCGTTCCACTGCTCCTCGGCCGGGAAGCGCGCGTCGCCGTCGCCGTGCGCGCGGTTGCACGTCACGGCCGTGACGTCCCAGCCGCGGCGCGCCTGCTCTTCGGCGAAGTCCGAGAAAATGCGCGCGCTCACGACCTGGTCGGGGTGGAAGAAATGGTAAAAGACGAGCAGCCGAGGACGCGCGGCCATCAGACGACCTCCCCCGCGAGGACGCGGTAGCGCGCGAGCACGGTTTCGGCGATGGCGTGGGCGTCGAAGCCACGCGCGCGCTCACCGGCACGCGCTGCCATCGCCGCCGTGGCGTCGGGGCGCGCGAGCAGGTCGAGGATCTTCTCGGCGAAGTCCGCGGGCTTGGCCGGCGTCGCGCACACGCCATAGCGGT
>DATAZS010000134.1:0-2238 GCA_036271915.1 Polyangia bacterium | reverse complement strand
CATCCGGCGCTCGCGACGCCCGGCGACGCGGAGACGTTCGCGACGATCACGATCGTCGGTGGCGCGTACCACGAGGTCCGACGCATCTTCGCGGCGCTCGACAGCCACGTCGTCGCGCTGTGCCGCGTCTCATTCGGCCGCCTCGCGTTGCCGCGGGATCTTCCCTCCGGCGAATGGCGATCTATAGATCCGGCCGACGTGTAGAGAGATCCACGCGCGCCGCATGATCGCGCCGCCGGAATTCCCGGAAGCCTGCGCATCGCGAAATACGACAACGCGCCACCAATAGCGTATGCGGGTGTATTGAAACCGAGCCGAGAAGTTGGTCGGCCCAACTCGGAGGACTGAATGAAGACCAGGACCATCACGCTCACGATCTGCACCGTCGCCGCACTCACGGGACTCGCCACGACGGCGTTCGCTCAAGACGCTGCGCCGCCACCAGCCAGCACGAACCCCGCCCCCGTCACGCGCTCGGGCCACACGTCGGGTGACATCGCCAACGGCGGCCTCGGCGTCGGCGGCACGGTCTTCGTGTCGGGCCTCGCGGGTCCCGAGGTCGTCTACGACTTCGGCGCCTTCCACCTCAGCGGCATGCTCGCCTTCGACAGCTTTCCCGCGGCTGCGAACGGCGATCGAGGCACGCTGTTCGACTTCGGGTTGGGCGGTTGGTACCACCTGCACCTCGGTGAGAACAGCGACTTCTCTCTCGGTGGCCAGATCGGCATGGATCGCTATTCGCCCCCGGGCCCGGCGAACGGCGCCACCGGCTTCGTGATCGAGCCGGGCGCGCAGGTCCGCGCCTTCATCACGCCGAACGTCGCGCTTCACGGCGGCATGGCGCTCGTGTTCGAGTTCGGCGACGCCGTCCCGAACGGCGTCCTCGAGAAGCGCATCGAGCTCGCGGCCGGCGTCACGGGCGACTTCGGCTTCACGTACTACTTCCGCTAGCACTCCGTCGTGCTGGTACGGCGGTTGCGATGGGATCGCGCATGAGCACGATCCCATCGCAAACCCGCCTCTTCCAAACCGCAACCCTCAAAAAGTCGACGGTCGGCGGCGTCGGGATCCGCGTCTCGTCGCCGCGCCGCTCGACCCTCGCAGCGATCTTCATTTCCATGCTGGGCTGCGGCGGCAAGAGCCTGACGCCCCAGCCTGACGGCGGTAGCGCGGACGATGCGAGCACGCGCGCTCTCTGCGCCGTCCCGACACCGACGACGCCGGCGCCGTACGCCGTCCAGTTCCAGCTCCACGACGACGGCGACACGCCGGCCTTTCTTTTGGACAGTTGCGCCATCACGTTCGGCGTCTCGTCTTGCGCGGGCGGGTTCAGGGATCACTTGAACGACTTTGCCTTCTGCGCGTGCTCCTGTGAGCACCCGCAATGCGGAAACGAATGCGGCGGCTGTGCGCCTGACGCGGCGACCGAGATCGCACCGGGCACTTCGACGATGCTGCCGTGGAGTGGCATCTCGACGACGATCGAGCCGATCTCGACGGGCGGCGAGTGCGTCTCGGGAGGCAACGTCCCCGCGGGTCGCTATCGCTTTTCGATCACCGTCTACGACTCGGCGGCTGACGCGCTCGCGCGAACGGGCCCGCGCGTCGTCTCGCAGGATTTTTCGCTGCCCGCCCCGAACGGCGTCGTCGATGTCGTGCTGGCGCCATCGGCTGACGACGTCTGCGACCCGACGCCCGACGTTCCCGTCGCGTCCTGCACCGGCGCCGAGGCGCACGACGTGCCGTGCTCGTTGGCGACGGGCTTGTCGTTCGCGTACGTGGGAGGTCTCTCGGCGTTCGATGACGGCGACGCGATCGCGCCGCCCAACGCGTTCACGTTGACGCGCACCTACGCCGATCGGACGAAGACGCCACTGACCTGCGCGCCGAAGATTCCGCGCTGCTCACGCGACGCGCGCGTCGTGACGACAGGTGACGTCACGCGCGCCCTCGCGCTGCCGGGCGTGAAGTCGTCGTTCGGACCCAGCACGCCCGTCTTCGGCACCGACGCACGCGAAAGCGACGGCTCCATCATGATCGTGACGGCGCCCGACGGCACCTCCGTGGGCCTCGGCGGACCGTGCCCCTCGTGCGCGCGTCCCACGACGGCGGGCCTCAACGCCCTACGGGCGACGCTCGGGACTCTCTCGGAGCAGCAGCGCGCCGACGTATCGTGCGCGGCCTTCGGCCAGTAGGCCCGCACGATCGCGCGAGGCGCCTGGGATGACGCCGTCGGTG
>DATAZS010000133.1:0-3991 GCA_036271915.1 Polyangia bacterium | reverse complement strand
CCGCAATCGGCCGAGTAGTCGTCGGCCTGGTTCATGGGCGTGAAGTCTTTGTTGTGCAGACGCAGGTTGATGGTGCCCGTCTTGCCGTTGACGTCGATGGCGCCTTGTTTGAAGGCGATCTCGAGGTACTCGTTCGCGTTCGTGCGCGGCGGCGTCACAGGCACGAAATTCACGGGCGGCGTGCTCATGCTCGTGAGGATGTACGCGCACGTCAGCTGCGCCTGATCGCAGTCGAGCTCCTGCGCCTTGCCGGCGTCGACGGTGAACCAGTAGCGGAGCGTGAGATCCTTGAGCAGCACGAGTGAGCTGCCGGCGTTCGTCGCGTCGACGACGAAGAGGGCCTGATCGGGGGCGCCGCTGTTGCACGTGTAGTCGACGGTGATCTTGCAGCCGGGGCAGGTGCCTGCGCCGCCCGCGCCCGCAGCCCCGCCCGTCGCGCCCGCGGTGCCGCCGACGCTGCCCGCGGTGCCGCCGACGCTGCCCGCGGTGCCACTGACGCTGCCCGCCGCGCCGGCGTTGCCGGCAGTGCCGCCCGCGCCGCCCGTCGAGCCGATGCTGCCGGCCGTGCTCGAGCTCGTCGCGCCCGCCGTGCCACCGAACGCGCCCGCGGAGTTGCCGAAGGCGCCTGCCGTGCCGCCGAACGCGCCCGCCGTGCCGACCATGACGGCGATGCCGCCGGCGCCGCCTTCACCTTCGGCGCCGTGGCGAAAGTATTTGTCGGGATCGCCGCACGCGACGAACGTGCTGGCGACGAGCATGGACAGACAGAGGGTTCGAGGTGCGGCCACGGACGTCTCCCGTCCATGAGTGTCCGCCCCTACGCCGATCCGTGCGTCGGCGGCTCAGCCGCCCGGCTGTCGGCCGATCTGCGGCCCAGCCCTCGGCTCAGTGCGCGAGGACGACGTAGAAGATCGTCGTGAGGAAGCCCACGGCGAGGAAGCCGCTGACGACCTTGGCGCGCTGCCGGTTTCGGTACCGGCGCACCTTCACGCGCGTGCGCAGCTCGGGGCCCCGGGCGCGCCGACGCGCGCGCGCCTCGCGGTAGTACTCGACCCACCGATCCGACGTCGGATTCTCGCCCCGAATTTCCCGCGCATCGACGTTCATGCTTGGACCCCGGGGCGAAATATTACACGAAACGGACCTCGGGAAAAGTCACTCTTCGTGGCGCTTGTCGCTGCGCGTCTCGCCGTCCTCTCCCAGCTCTTCATGCGGCAAAGGCACGCCTTTTATGCGGCGAATGCGGCGATCGCGGACCTCGAGGACCGTGAGCCGATGACCCGCAGCGGTGATGACGTCGCCCGGCACGGCGCGCTCCGAAAGCTGCGTCACCATGAAGCCGCCTAGGGTCTCGATCTCGGGCGGCAGCGGCGGGAAATTGAGGCCGAGATCGCGCGTCGCGACGTCGAGCGTGAGCCGCCCGTCGGCCTCGAAGCTACCGTCCGCGTTGCGGGCGATGGGAGGGATCTCCTCCAGATCCTGCTCGTCTTGGATCTCGCCCAGCACCTCCTCGACGAGATCCTCGAGCGTGACGATGCCCGTGAATGAGTGCCCGGGGCCGAGGATGATCGCGATGTGGACGCGGCGGCGCTGGAACTCGCGGCGCAGCCACTCGAGGCGCGTGTCCTCCGACGCGTAGATGGGCTCGCGCACGAGCTCGCGCATGCGCTGCGGGTGCGTGCCCGACGCGAGCGCCGTCACGATGTCCTTCATGTGCACGTAGCCGACGACGCGATCGGTGACGGGCTCGCACAGCGGGTAGCGCGTGTACTGGTTGGCGACGGCGACGCGCAGGTTGTCCTCGAACGGCCGCCCCGCCTCGAGCGTCACGACGTCGCGGCGCAACGTCATCACGTGGCGCGCCACGCGGTGCGTGTAGTCGAACACGCGATCGATGAGGCGGCGCGCGCCCGGGTCTAGCTTCACGTGTTGCACGACGACGCGCAGCTCCTCGGGCGAGTGCAGCATCTCGGCCTCGGAGGCGGGCGGCAGGCGCAACAGGCGCAGCACGAGGAACGCGGCACCCTTGAGGGTCCAGATGATGGGGAACGCCACGATGTAGAACACGCGGAAGGGCAGCGCGGCCCACATCGCGATCGACTCCGTGAGCTGCAGCGCCATGGCCTTGGGCGCGAGCTCGCCGATCACCGTGTGCAAGAACGTGATGACGGCGAGGCTCACGGCGACGGCGACCGTGTGCACGGTGCGCTCGTGGCCGATGCCGAGGCGCTCGAGGAACGGGTGCAGCAGCTTCGCGAAGGCCGGCTCGCCGATCCAGCCGAGCGTGAGCGACGAGATCGTGATGCCGAGCTGGCTCGCCGACAGGTACGCGGGCAGCTGGCTCGTGATCGTCTGCACGAGCCGCGCGCGGCGGCTGCCCTGCTTGACGAGCTGCTGCAGCCGCGTGGGGCGGATCTTCACGAACGCGAACTCGGCGGCCACGAAGAACGCGTTGGCGAGCACGATTACCAACGTCAGCAGCAGCGCGAGGGACGGGCTCATGGGCGCACAGAATCGCACAGCCTCGCGCGCATTTCGAAACCCCGGGGCGGCGCCGCGTGAACCGGCCAGAACGATTCAATATTCGGGGGAGCCCTGGTAATGTCCCCGGCCATGTGTAGCTTACGAACGGCCGCTTTTCTTGGGGCGTTCGCGCTCCTTGGGGTGTTTGCGTCGACGAAGCCCGCGCTGGCCGAAGAGCTCGCCTCGCCCGCGTGCGGCACCGAGAACCTGCTGGCGCGGCGGCTGCCGTCGGCGTACCAGGACATCGTCCGCAACCCCAGCCTCGTCACCGACGAGCAGGCCGCGCCCGAGGGCGCGCAGTGGGACGCGCCGCCCGCGATCACGTTCGACACGGCGGCCGGCTCGATCACCTACGACCTCGGCAAGGTCCTGCCCGTGTCGGCGTTCACGCTGCAGGCCGACGCCAACGACACGTACAAGATCTGGGGTTCGCTCGACGGCACGGTCGGCAGCTTCAAGCTGCTCGTCGAGGTCGACAACGTCGTGGGCACGATGGGCCACGGCCTGCGCACGCGCCCCGTGACGATCGGGTCGACGATGGTGCGCTACCTGCGCGTCGGCGAGCCCGTCGGCGACGGCTTCTTCTCGATCTCGGAGTTCGAGGCCTTCTGCCAGGCGCCCTCGCCGTTCCCGCCGCACCTCAAGATCATCGACGCGCCGCCGGCCAAGGTCGTCGCGCCCAGCTTCTGGTCATTTGCGTGGTGGGAGAACGACGCGAGCTCACGCGTCGAGATGGTGATCGCGTTCGCGGGGCTCGCGCTCATCGGCTGGGGGCTGTGGCTCGCGAAGAAGGGCTTCCCCGAGCGCTTCCGCAAGACGCGCGCCGGCATGCTCATCGCGATCGGGGCGCTCTCGTTCTGCGCGTACTGGAACTTCTTCGCGTTCCACTTCAGCGGCTACTTCCACGTCTGGGACACGTTCCACTACTACGTCGGCTCGAAGTACTTCAAAGAGATGTCGTACGACCGCCTCTACGAGTGCGTCGCCGTCGCCGACTGGGAGGATCCGTCGCTGCGCCGCCGCGTCGAGCTGCGCAAGATCATGAACCTCGACACGAACATGATGACGTCGACGGACGACATCCTGAAGCACCCGGACAAGTGCAAGTCGCACTTCACGCCCGCGCGCTGGGATTCGTTCAAGCACGACGTCGCGTACTTCCGCGCGCTCCACGGCGTCAAACGCTGGGAGGAGGCGCAGACCGATCACGGCTACAACGCGACGCCGGTCTGGAACATCTTGGGGTCGGCGCTCGCGAACCTGGGGCCGGCCTCGGACAGCCTCATCCGGAACGGCCTCATCCTCATCGATCCGCTCTTCATTTTGGGCCTGTGCGCGATGACGTGGTGGGCGTTCGGGTGGCGCGTCTTGTGCGTCGCGCTCGCCGTCTTCGCGACCGACTTCCCGTGCCGCTTCTATTGGACGGGGGGCGCGTTTCTGCGCTGGGACTGGCTGTTCTACTTCGTGG
>DATAZS010000132.1:0-6506 GCA_036271915.1 Polyangia bacterium | reverse complement strand
ACGCCATGGCTCTCGCTCAATCGAAGCTCACCGCCCAGGGACAGATCTCCGTTCCCGCTGAGGTTCGCCGCCGTCTCGGCATCGGCCCTGGTTCGGTGCTCGAATGGGAGGAGCAGGGCGAGCAGATCGTCGTTCGACGAGCCGCTACTTTTTCTTCGGAAGACGTTCATCGCGCGATCTTTCGCAAGCCACCAAAGGCCAAGACGATCGAGGAGATGAAGGAGGGGGTGGCTCGATACATGAAGAAGCGTCATGCGCGCCGTTGACACGAACGTCTTGGTTCGGCTCGCTGCCCGGGATGATGCTCGTCAGGTCGCCGCGGCCGAGGCTTTCGTCGCGAAGGGCGCGTGGGTCTCTCACCTCGTGCTCGCCGAGGCAACCTGGGTGCTCGCCTCCGTCTACGAGCGCTCGTCCACCGACATCGCGACGGCCATCGACATGTTCCTGAACCACCGGGATCTCACGGTGCAAGATGCCGATGTCGTCTCCGCGGCACTCGCCGGTTTTCGAAAGAAACCGGCCTTGGGCTTTTCGGACTGTCTCGTGCTCGAGATCGCCCGCAAGGCCGGCCACCTCCCACTCGGGACCTTCGACGGCAGTCTGTCGAAGGTCGACGGCGCCGAGCGCTTATAAGGCGCGTCGCTCGCCCTTCGGGCTCGCCGCCGTCGCGAAGGGTTCTCAGGGATGTCACCTCGGTGGGGTGACCCAAATGAGAGGGTGTGGCGGACATGAGGTTCGCGACGAAAAGCTTCGTGCTTGCGGCTCTCGCCAGCGTGTTGTCTTTCGTCGGATGCGGGGTGAATTCAGGGTTGGAGACCGGGGGCGGAGGCTCAGATGCATCCTCCGACGGAACCGCGCGCCCAGATTCGAGAGTGGTCTCCACGCTCGATGGCAAGTGCCGCATCGACAGCGACTGTGCACCCACGCAGATGTGCGGCTTCGCGATCGATGACGAGTGCGACGCAGTCGGGGAGTGCGTCGATATCCCGCCTTGTCTTCGACGCCTTCCGGACGGCCGTTTTCCTCTGTGCTCCGGTGGCACCGTCGAGTATTCGGTGTGCGGCTGTGACGGCTCGCAGGTAGAAATCGGCGGTCTTTTCCCAGGGGGCTACGCGCCCCAGGCCGTTCAGAATCGCATCAATGACGACGGGACATGCGAGCCCGTTTCATCCGCGGCCCACGATTGAGCTGACATCCACCGGCCGTCGAAGGCCGCGTGCGAAAGGTGTTCGGTCGCCCGTCGGGCTTCGTCTCGCCTTCGCCGGCCTTTGCTCCGACTGACGAAAGAGACGAGCGCGAGCCGACCTCAAACGGTGGTCTTCACCTTGAACGAGCGCTTGATCATCCCGAACCAGAAGCCGACGCCGATGACGCTCACGATGAGCAGCACGGGCGCGCTCATCGCCCCGAAGTGCGTCGCGCCGATCATGCCGAAGAGCATGGGGCCCGACGCGTAGGTGTTGAAGCGCGAGGCCTTGCCCGAGACGGCCGCCATCTTCGCGGCGTCGGGGTGGGGCGTGCCGGCGACGAGGCCGCCGAGGATCTTCTTCTGGCGCGGCCAGATCACGAACCACACGTTGAACCACATGATGATGCCGAGGGTCATGCCGAACTGGATCCACATCGCGCGGTCGGTCATGCGGCCGTCGGGGCTCTTCATGGCGCCCTCGATGATGTAGTGCCACACGAAGAGGGCGAGGCCGAGGATGAGCGTGTACATCGCGCTCCAGCGGAACCAGTAGAACGCGCGCAGCAGCAGCGCCGGGTTCACCTTCGCCTTGACGTCCTTGTCGAGGCCGGCCTGGAACGGGACGTTGACCAGGTTGAAGAAGTACAGGTGGCCGAGCCACATGATGCCGAAGATGATGTGGGACCACCGCAGCACATAGGGAACGAGGGCGATGTTCAACGCGTCCATGGGAGGTCTCCTTGTTTTTCGCCCCAGGGGTACCACCAATGCCCGACGCGCGAAAGAGCGCGGACGCGCCCGTCATCGTCGACGGCGGCGTGTTATACGCTAGGTCGATCGATGATCTCGCGTCCCCTGCGCGTCGGAAGTCTCGCCTTCGCTTCGGCCCTCAGCGCGCTCGGATGCGCGGGGCACGGCGCCGCGCCCGTCGGTGCGGCGGCCGTCGTCGCGGCGGCGTCGCCCGCGCGGCCGCCGATCGTCGTGCGGATCGAGCCGACTTCGGGCGCGATCGCGACGCGACCCGCGGGGCTCACGGCGCTCGACGCCGAGCTCCGGCGCAGCATGGCGGCGCTCACGGCCAAGGGCAAGCCGCCGCCGTACTTCGCCGAGAACGAGGCCTACGACAAGACCGAGGTCGTGATCTCGGCGAGCCAGGGCTCCCTCGTGCAGTCGTCGTCGCGCCGCTCGCGCATCCTCGACACCGACGTGCGCGTGGGGGACTACGCGCTCGACTCGACGCACATCATCCGTTCGAGCGACTTCGATTTTTCGTCCGTGATGGGCGGCCACCCCGTCGCCGCGCCGCTCGACGACGGCCCTGACGGCGCGGGCCCGCTGCGCGCTGTTGCCTGGGCCGAGATCGATCGCCGCTACGAGGACGCCGCCGAGCGCTACGTGAAGATCCTCGCGCAGCGCACGCTCAAGGTCGCCGAGGAAGATCCCTCGGACGACTTCTCGCGCGAGAAGCCCGTGACGTACGTGGGCC
Source organism: Polyangia bacterium (assembly GCA_036271915.1). Classification (GTDB taxonomy): domain Bacteria; phylum Myxococcota_A; class Polyangia; order Fen-1088; family Fen-1088; genus DASZFV01. The sequence continues at coordinate 3,831 of DATAZS010000132.1, read as the reverse complement.
CGCGCGCCGAGATCGCCGTCGACGTGCCGACGTGGGAGGCGCGCGTGCGCGCGCTGTCGGCGCGGTTCGAGGGGCAGGGCGAGATCCTCGACTCGCAGGTCACGCTGCAGGTCGTGTCCGACACGCGCTGGATCGTGAACAGCGAGGGCACGCTCGTGCAGACGGGGCGCAACTACGTGCGCGTTTCGGCCGAGGCTGACGCGCGCGCCGACGACGGCATGGAGCTCGAGCGCGTCGAGACCTTCGACGCCGCGACCTTCGGCGCGCTGCCCAGCGTCGACGTCATGGCGCGCGCCGTCGACACGATGATCGTCGACCTCAAGGCGCTGCGGCGCGCGCCGCTCGCCGATCCGTTCATCGGGCCCGCAATCCTCGAGGGGCGCGCCGCGGGCGTGTTCTTCCACGAGATCTTCGGCCACCGCGTCGAGGGCCACCGCCAGAAGAACGACGAGGAGGGCCAGACCTTCGCGAAGAAGATCGGCCAGCCCATCATGCCGAGCTTCATCTCGGTCTACGACGACCCGACGCTCGCGCGCATCGGCGACGCCGACCTCAACGGCTTTTACCGCTTCGACGACGAGGGCGTGCCCGCGCAGCGCGCGACGCTCGTCGACGGCGGCGTGCTGAAGACGTTCTTGCTGTCGCGCTCGCCCACGCGCGGCTTCACGCACTCGAACGGCCACGGGCGGCGGCAAGAGGGGCGCGTCGTCGTGTCGCGCCAGGGCAACCTCGTCGTCGAGCCCACGGTCGCCGTGCCCGTCGCCGAGCTGCGCCGCCGCCTGCGCGCCGAGGCGCAGCGCCAGGGCAAGCCGTACGGGTTGTTGTTCCGCGACATCTCGGGCGGCTTCACGAACACGGCGCGCGGCGGGCCCCAGGCGTTCAAGGTGCTGCCGATTCTCGTCTACCGCGTGTGGGTCGACGGGCGGCCCGACGAGCTCGTGCGCGGCGTCGATCTCGTGGGCACGCCGCTCGCGGCGCTGTCGAAGATCCTCGCGGCCTCGGACGACTACCAGACGTTCAACGGGTACTGCGGCGCCGAGTCGGGCTTCGTGCCCGTGTCGGCGACGAGCCCGAGCCTGCTCGTCGAGCAGATCGAGAGCGAGCGACGCGACAAGGGCAGCGACAAGCCGCCCATCTTGGCCGCGCCGCCGACGGCGCCCGCCGTGCCGACGCCGCGCGAGCCGCAGTCGCAGAAGGTGCCCCAACGTGAACGGTAAAGAAATGAAGGCGCTCGCGCTCGGCCTCGCGCTGCTCGCGTCGTCGGGCGTGGCGCGCGCGGAAGACCAAGACCAACACAATGTCCGCGTCGATCCCGCGGGCGTGCGCGCGGCGCTGCGCGACGAGCTCGCGCGCTCGACGGCCGAGCTGCACCTCGGCGACGAGCCGCGGCCGTACTACGTCGCGTACACGCTGTCGGACTGCGAGCAGGCGACGGTCAGCGCGACGTTCGGCGCGCTGACGGCCTCGCACGCCTATCGAGGACGTCTGCTGCGCACCGACGTGCGCGTGGGCAGCCCCGCCTTCGACAACACGAACTTCGAGCCGGGCGCCAAGGTCGACGCGCTGCCGATCGAGGACGACTACGCGTCGCTCCGCCGCGAGCTGTGGCTGCGCACCGACGAGGCGTACAAGATCGCGCTCGAGCTCTACGCGCGCAAGCGCGCCGCCGCCGCGGGGCAGGCCGCGGGCGACGACGACGCGCACGCGGTCGGCGATTTCTCGAAGGAGCCTCCCGCTCGCTTCGAAGTTCCGTTCCCAGCGGGCAAGGTCGAGCCCGAGGCGCTGCGCGCCGCCGTCGTCAAGCTGTCGGCGATCTTCCGCGACTATCCGACGCTCGCGAGCGCGCGCGTGACCGGCACGTACGCCGTCGTGCACCGCCGCATGGCCTCGAGCGAGGGCGCGTGGATCGACGACGCGCAGCGCACGGTGCGCATCGACGTCACGGCCGAGGCGCAGGCCGCCGACGGCATGAAGCTGCGCGACTTCGTGCCCTTCAGCGCGCTCGAGCCCACGGGGCTGCCGCCGCTGCCCGAGATGGAGAAGGCCGTGCGTGCCATGGCGGCCGAGCTCGTCGCCATGCGCACGGCGCCGGTCGCCGAGACGGGCGCGGGCGCCGTGCTGTTCGAGGGGCTCGCGGGCGCGCAGCTCACGAAGCTGCTGCTCGCCGATCACCTCGCGGGCACGCCGCCGCCCAAGACGGCGTCGGCGGCGAGCGACGACGGCGGCCAGGAGAGCGCGCTCGCCAACAAGCTGCAGCAGAAGGTCGCGGCGCCGCTGCTGTCGGCCGTCGACGATCCGTTGATGACGACGGGACCGGGTAAGGCGCCGCTGTTCGGCGCGTACCGCGTCGACGACGAGGGCGTGCCCGCGCAGCGCGTGTCGCTCGTCGAGCACGGCGTCTTGAAGGCGCTGCTCATGACGCGCACGCCGCGCAAGGAGCTCGCGCGCTCGAACGGTCACGCGCGCGCGCCGCGCTTCGCGGGGCCGAGCGCGCACCCCGGCACGCTCGTCGTCACGGCCAAGACCGGCTTGCCGCGCAAGGCGCTCCTGGCCGAGCTCGCGCGCATCGCGAAGGGCGGCGGCGTCACGACCTACGTCGTGCGCCTGCTCGACGACGGCCTGCTGCCGCCCGGCGACGCCGACGATCTGCTGTCGATGTTCTCGTTCGGCGGCGGCGGCCACGGTCCGCCGCCCGTGCGTCCGCTCGTCGTGTACCGCGTCGACGGCGGCAAGGAGACGCTCGTGCGCGGCCTCGCGCTCGAGAACCTCGAGCCGCGCTCGCTCAAGGACGTCACGGCCGCGGGCAAGGACGCCGTCGTCTACAACTACGTCGACGAGGGCAGCGGCTTTTCGGGCGTCCCCACGACGATCGTCGCGCCGTCGCTGCTGATCTCCGACGTCGACATCCGCCGCGTCTCGGGCAAGAACCGCAAGCCGCCGCTGTCGCCGCCGCCCGGCTTCGCCGCGGCGCCGTAGCGACAGCGGGTTGCGTCGTCGTCCGGATTCGGAGGATGCGCACGGCGCCGGCGACTTGGGGTAAGTTACGCTCCACATGGCGCGCGTGTATTTCACCGTCGGCGAGGTCGAGGCGTTGATTCCCTCGCTCGAACGGATCTTCGTGCAGGTGCTGCAGATGCGCGCTGGCCTGCGCGCGCTCGCGCAGAAGCTCGACCGCGCGGGCGTGCGCCCGAATCGCCCCGAAGAGACCGAGGCCGAAGCGGAGGCCGACGCCGGCCCGCCCGCCGTGCGGCAGGCGAAGGCCGTCTATCGCGGCCTCGACGAGGCGCTCAGCGACGAGGTCGAGCACATTCGCGCGCTCGGCGGCGAGGTCAAGGATCTCGAGCTCGGGCTCGTCGACTTCCCGGGCACGCGCAACGGCGAGGACATCCTGCTGTGCTGGAAGCTCGGAGAGAAGACCGTCGGGTACTGGCACGCCGTCGACGGCGGCTTCGCGACGCGACGGCCGATCGACGCGCACGTCACGAGCGAGCCCTCGCGCCTGGACTAGCCGTCGTGCCGTCGTCAGAGCCCGCCCTGCGCGTTGCCGTCGAGGCCTTGCTGCGCGCGTCCGGCCTCGATCCCGCGGACGCCGATCTGAAGGAGACGCCCGCGCGCGTCGCGCGCCTGTGGCAGAGCGAGTTCCTCGCGGGCTACGCCATGGATCCGGCCGTCATCCTCGGTGATCCCGTGCTGGGCGAGGCGGATCCCGACGTCGTCGTCGTGGGCGGGCTGCGCTTCCACGGCATGTGCCCCCACCACCTGCTGCCGTACCGAGGCGTGGCGCACGTCGCGTACATCCCGAACGGCAAGCTCGTGGGTTTCGGGCGGCTC
>DATAZS010000131.1:0-11150 GCA_036271915.1 Polyangia bacterium | reverse complement strand
ACTCTTTTGGCGGCTCTGTTCGTTGGAGCCTTGGCTTGTGAAGGATGCGGCAGCGGCAGCTCGGGCCAACCCGGAACCGCTGGTGCGGGCGGTGGAAGCGCGGGCGCGGGTACGGCGGGTGCGGGCACCGCGGGCGCAGGTACGGCGGGCGCGGGCACCGCGGGCGCAGGTATGGCTGGCGCGGGCACCGCGGGCGCAGGTATGGCTGGCGCAGGCACCGCGGGCGCAGGTACGGCTGGCGCGGGCGGCGGAACAGATGCCGGTACGGCGGGCGCGGGCGGCGGAACGGACGCGGGCGCCGGTCACGACGGCGGCACGGCGGGGCACGATGGCTCAGTCGACCAGTCGGAGCCCGAGGTCGGCGACGGCGGCGCGGACGTCGCCGTGTGCGGTGCGGACGGCACATCGTGCGCCGCCGCCAACGGCGCGGCCGGCTACTGCTTGGCCAAGGTCTGCAAGGTGTGCGTCGACACGACCGACGACGCGAAGTGCGTGACGGCCTACGGCGCGGGACAGATCTGCGTCGCCGGTAAATGTGTCGTCGGTGATTGCCACGCCTCGGCGGGCTGCGCCACGGGTCACGTCTGCGGCGCGACGGTCGCCAACAAGTGCGGCACGTGCGCCTCCGACACGCAGTGCCAGAACGACACGCACTACGGCGCCGCGTTCATCTGCGACACGACGACGGGCCACACGGCGAGCGGCACCTGCGTGTCCTCGGCGTGCACCACCGTCGGGACGTGCTCTGCCAACACGGGCGACACGTGCTGCTCGATGAAGTGCGTCACGGGCAACTGCTGCTCGGACACCGACTGCCACTCCGACACGCAGTTCGGGGCCGCGTACTTCTGCGCGAACCACGTCTGCTCGACGTGCGCCGCGCCCGCGGGCAATCAGTACTTCGTCGATCCGGTGGGCGGCGTCGACGCGACGGCGAGCGGCAGCGGCAAGGTCGGCACGACGGCCAACCCAACCTGCAGCTTCAGGACGCTCACGCGCGCGCTGCAGGTCATCGGGACGCCGGCGCCCGCGGGCACGACGATCACGATCGTGGGCGTCGCCAACGCGACGACGGCCCTGCTCGCCGCCGAGGATCTGCCCATCGTCATCCCGGCCAACGTCAAGATCACGACGAGCCTGGGTCCGATCTCGGTCGCGCTCGACGCCAACGGCAGCGGCTTCGCGCTCGCCGGTGACGGGGCCGCGCTCGTCGGAACGACGGTCGCGCCGATCCTCATCGACGGCGTCAACCACGCGTCCGGTGTGGGCATCGCCGTCGCGCCGGGCGCCGGCAAGGCGGCATCCCTCTCGAACGTCGCCATCAAGAACACGGGCGACGACGGCATCGCCGTCATGAACGGCGCGCTCGCGATCGGTCCCGGCGTCACGGTGACGAGCGCGGGACACACGACGAGCACGACGGTTCGCCGCAGCGGTCTGCACGTCGCGGGCGGCACGGTCACGATCGCCGTCCCCGCCGGGGGCACGCCGTCGACGTTCACGGCGAACACGCTCTACGGCATCGAGGTCACCGACCTTGGCGTCCTCAACATCACGGGCGTTCCCGTCACCGATCCGGCCATCACGGGCCTGGGCACGGTCGTCGCGTCGGGCAACAGCCGCTCCAACATCTTCATCGCGCAGACCCCGGGCACGGTGCCCAGCGTCGGCGTGATCGACGGCGTCGTGGCCTGGAACAGCACGAACGGCGCCGGCATCGAGATCCAGACGGGCTCGCAGCTCAAGCTGCGCAACACCGTCTCGCTCGCCAACGCGACGGACGGCGTGCTCATCACGACGGGCGACGCGACGGCGGCCGGCGAGGCAGTCGGCGGCATCGATCTCGGCACGGCGAACAGCTTCGGGCACAACATCCTGCAGGTCCCGCTGACGGCGGCGGCGGATCACTCGAACCCGGGCGTCGGCATCTGCCTGTCGCTGGATAAGGACAGCGGCACGCAGACCCTCTCGGCGGCGGGCAACGTGTTCGCGGGGCCGCTCGACTGCTCGAAGGGCACGCCCGGGGGCGTTCTCAACAAGAACGCGACCTGCGGCGCGCGCTTCGACGAGGGCATCGTCGTGACCACGGGCACGACGGCTACGATCGTCAGCTCGAACTGCCTGTAGCAGGAGCGCCATCGCGCGGAACGGCGACTCGAACGCCGCTCGCGCGATGGCGTGTCCGCGTCATCGCGCGCGCGCCGTAAGTGCGCGACCTCGCCCCCCTGCATCTCGGCGGATGATTGTCTATCTGTTGATGACGCGCGGCGGGCGGCAAGATGCGGCTCCTTCGGTCGGAGGAGCCGCCCCTGTTCTCGACGTCATCACCAGCCGTCCCCCACGCGAGCGGACCGAAAAGCGAAAAGAGCGACGGCCCGCGGCTGCGCCCGTGGCAACGCACGGCGCTCGCGCAGCTCGAGGCCAGCGCGTCGTCCAATTTCCTCGCGGTCGCGACGCCGGGCGCCGGCAAGACGACGTTCGCGCTCACGGCCGCGCGCCGCGCGCTCGTGGCGCGCTCAGCCCGCCGCGTCGTCATCGTCGTCCCGACCGAGCACCTCAAGCATCAGTGGGCGCAGGCGGCCGAGCGGCTCGACATCCACCTCGATCCCGAGTGGAGCGTCGGCTACGGCGGGCTGCCGTCCGACGTGCACGGCGTCGTCGTCACCTACCAGCAGGTCGCCATCGATCCGTCGGCGTTCCGCCCCATGGTGCGCCAGGCGTTCGTCGTGCTCGACGAGGTCCACCACGCGGGCGACAGCCGCTCGTGGGGCGACGGCGTGCGCATGGCGTTCGATCCAGCGTGGCGGCGCCTCTGCCTGTCGGGGACGCCCTTTCGCTCCGACGAGATGACGATCCCGTTCATCACGTACGAAGGCGAGCTCGCGCAGCCCGACTTCGAGTACGGCTTCGGCGACGCGCTCAAGGACGGCCAGGTCGTGCGGCCCGTGTACTTCCCGCGCATCAACGGCCGCATGGAGTGGACGGCGCCCGACGGCGTGTCGTACGAGGCGACCTTCGACGACCGGCTCGCGCGCGAGCTCGCGAGCCAGCGCCTGCGCACGGCCCTCGACGGCTCGGGCGAGTGGCTGCCGTCGGTGATCGCGCAGGCGCACGCGCAGCTCATGCACCTGCGCAACCAAGATCCCAGCGCCGCCGGCCTCGCGATCGCGATCGATCAGGAGCACGCCAAGGCAATCGCGGAGATCATGAGGGAGCGCCTGGGGATCGTGCCGACGATCGCGACGTCCGACGATCCGGGCGCCTCCGAGAAGATCGGGCGCTTCGCCGCCGGCATCGCGCCGTGGATCGTCGCCGTGCGCATGGTGTCCGAGGGCGTGGACATCCCGCGCCTGCGCGTGGGCGTGTTCGCGACGAACACGACGACCGAGCTCTTCTTCCGGCAGGCCGTCGGGCGACTCGTGCGGTGGAACGCTCGGCTGCGGCGCCAGGCGGCGTACATGTTCATCCCCGACGACATTCGCCTGCGCACGTTCGCGAACGCCATCGCCGAGCAGCGGCGTCACAGCCTGCGCAAGGATCGGAAGGACGACGATCGCTTCGAAGGCGGCGAGCCGCCCGTCAAGAAGACCGAGACGGAGCGCGATCTCAGCGAGCAGCTCTCGCTGTTCGCGGCGATCTCGGCGGTGCCGCTCGACGAGCGCGGGCAGCCGCTCGACGAAGCGCGCATCCACGAAGCGCAAAATGAAGCGCAAAACGACCTGGACGACGGCCCCGACGATGGCATCCCCGATCTCGTCGACGGCACGGAGATCGCCGTGGCGCCGGCGAACGCGGCGCGGCCAGCCGTCGTTCCGCTTCCCGAGGTCGAGCTCGCGCCGCTCGCGCCGCCGAAGACGGGCGCGCTCGCGCGGCGGCGTCAGCTGCGTGAGCTCAACAGCGAGGCCGTGCGCGATCTCGTGCACCTCACGGGGAAGACGCACGCGGAGCTCAACTCGGAGCTGAACCGCAAGGTCGGCGTGAAGCGCATCGGCCTCGCCACCGTGCGCCAGCTCGAGCAGCGCTTGGTCGTCGCGAAGAGCTGGACGAAGCGACGGTAAACGCCGCGACGGTAGACGAAGCGACGGTAGACAAAGCGACGTTAGACGAAGCGACGGTAGACGAAGCGACGGTAGACGAAGCGACGGTAGACAAAGCGACGGTAGACAAAGCGACGTTAGACGCCGCGACGCTTGCGGCGCCGGTCGACGAGCGGCATCGGCACGGGACCCAGCGACTGACGGAGCTCGCGCAAGGCGCCCGCGGCGCGCGCTTCGATCAGGCGGTGCGCCGTCAGCAGATCGGAGATGATCGCGAGGCGTCGCCCGTTGCGCGCGTCGGCGGGCAACGCGCGCAGCGCGCTCAGGAGCTCGGGGCCGAAGGCGGCGCTCCGCGTGAGGGTCTCGAGGCCCTGCTCCGTGCGGCGATCACCCACGGCGCGGCCGAGCAAGCCGAGCTTGTGGCGGCGCTCGGCGGCACGCAGCGCGCGCGTCGCCGCGAGGTAGCGCGCGGGCGAGGCCTCCTCGGTGAACGCGCGCACGGCCGCGCTCGCGCTCGACCCCTCGCTCGCCGGTAAGGTGTCGAGCACGCGCGACGCGAGGTGCAGCAGCGGCGCCGCGAGCCGAATCGTCGTCGGGTCGGCGTTCATCGCGAGGCCACCGAGCGGATCGGGACGAGCAGGATCTCGATGCGCCGGTTCTTGCGGCGCGCGTCGTCGTCGGTATTTGCGACGCGCGGGTGCTCGGCGCCGAAGCCCGCGGCGACGATCCGGGCGCGCGGGACGCCAGCGCCCGTGAGCACGCGCGTCACGGCGACGGCGCGCGCCGTCGACAGCTCCCAGTTCGACGCGAAGAGCCCGTCGCCTCGCAGCGCGCGATCGTCGGTGTGGCCGCCGATGAGCACCATCTGCTCGGGCTCGGCCGCGAGCAGCGCCGCGAGGTTCGGCCCGATGCGCTCGAGGAACGCGCGCCCCGCGACGCGCAGCTGGTCCGAGCCCGAGTCGAAGAGGACCTCACCTTGCAAGATGACCTTGCCCTCCTCGACCTCGATCGTGCCGCCGGGCGCGAGCGCGCGCAGGCGTCGCTCGATGCGCTCCTTGTCGGCGCGCAGCGACTGCAGCTCGCGCGCGCCGTCGTGCAGGCGCTTGAGGAGCGTCTGCTGCGCGACGAGCGCCAACATCGTCACGAGCACGAACGCCGCGAGCGCGAGCACGACGGCGTCGACGAACGGCGGCCAGACGTTGACGGGGAACAGATCGACGGCCGCGCGCCGCCGTCTCACGCGCCGCTCTCCTGCGGCGCGGCGACGGGCTCGCTCAACGCCACGAGGCGCTCGACGTCCTCTCCCAGGCGCACGAGCTCGTCGAGGATGGCGTTCGGCTCCTCGGGGCTGTCGGCGCGCGCCGCCAGGAGCGCGACCTCCGCCGCGAGCGCGCTCAGCTGCGGCGCGAGCTGCGCGAGCGTCGGCGACAGCGCGTCGACGGTCCCGCGAAGCTCCGACGCGGCCGTCGTGAGCGCCTGCGACGCGCCCTCGAGGTGCGCACCGACGCCGCCGCGCACCTCGGCGAGCGCGGCGACCGCCGACGCCGTCGCCGTCGCGAAGGCCTCCGAGGTCGTCGTCGCGGCCGTCGCGAGCGCGGCGGACATTTCGATCGTCGTCGTCGCGAACGACTCCGACGCCGTCGACGTCGCCGCCACAAAGGCCTCTGCCGTCCGCGACGTCGTCGCCGTGAGCGCCTCCGACGTCGTCGCCGTCGTCGCGGCCAGCGCCTCGGACGTACGCGCCGTCGTCTCCGCGAGCGCCGCCACGACGGCGTCGAGCCCTGCTGCCGCGCGCGCCACGAGCGCCGCGATCTCGGTCTGCGTCGCGCGCGCGTGCTCCGTCGTCGCCCCGATCGCCTGCACGAGGTGCTCCCGCGCGCGATCGTCGCTTTCGCGCGCCGTCGTCACGATCGTCGCCGCCGCCGTCGCCATCGTCTCGCGCGACGCCTTCGCGGCGTCGGCGAGCTCCTTCGCCGCCGCAGCCGTCACTTGCTTCAGGTTCTCACCGACGGCGCCGCTCGCGCGCTCGAGCGCCGCCGTCTGGCCCGCGCTCGCGCCGCGCAGCTCGCCGCCGACCTGCTCGACGAGCCGCTGCATCTCGCCGCGCACGGCGGCCGCGATCTTCGCGGCGCTCGCTTCCGCGTTGGTCGTGAGCGTCGAGCCGACGAAGGTCCGCAGCTCGTGCAGCGCGCGGACGGTGCGCTCGCCCGCGCTCTCGGCGTCGGGCCACAGCTCGGGCATGAGCACGTGTCGCGTCCGCTCTTGCAGCCGCGCGAGCAGCCGCTCGTGGGACAGCGTGACGTCACCCTGAATCAGCCCCAACGCCAACGTCACCATGATGGCGACGACGCTGGTCCCGAAGGCGATGTGGAGCCCCGCGAGCGGCCCCGCGATGAGCCCGAGCACGCCGTCGGCGCCGCCCGAGAGATCGCCCTTCAGCAGCGGCGAGACGCGCGCGAGCGTCTCCATGAGCCCGCCGAACGTGCCCACGAGCCCGACGAGGACGGTCGTCGCCACCAAGTATTTCCCCGTGAACCCGCGCTCGGCCTCGTCGGCGGCCGTCGCCTCGGCCAGCACCTCGAGATCGGGCGCGACGTTGCGGCGACGCAGCTCGAGCGCCTGCTGTCGCCGCCCCGCGTAGAGCGCGCCGCCCGGCGGATCGGCGCGCAGCGCCTCGAGCTCGCGCGCGATGTACGCCCGCGCGCGCGCCAGGCTCGCGAGCCCGACGGCCAGCACGCCCATGAGCACGACGACGGCGACGACGCCCACGACGAGTCGCCCCGCGACGTAGGTCGCGAACGCCTCGGCGCCCACGACGAGCGCCCCCGCGCCCACGAGCCCACCCGTGATCCAGCGCGCGCGATTCATCGCCACGCCTCGGCGACCTCGCGCAGCGCGCGGCCGAGATCGAGGAAGGGTCGCCCCTCGGGCAAGAGATCGCGCGTCACCGAGCGGAGCGGCAGGCGCAACAACGCCGCGAGGCGCCGCTCGAACAGCCTCACGAGCGCGATCGACGCGTCGACGGCGAGCAAGCCCTCGAGCGCGATCGCGCGCGTCGCCGCGGGCGCCTCGGCGCCGGCCGAGGCCGTGAGGTGGAGGCGCGCCGCCGCGATCTCGACCGCGAGCTCGTCGTCGATCACGGAGAACGCGTCGGCTTGGTCCCAGGCCGCGCTCGCGCGCTCGAGCACGGCCGTGAGCGCGGGCTCGACGCGCGCGGCGACGCGCGCGAGCAGCGATGCGATCGTGGGCCGCAGCTCGTCGGATTTCGCGCGCGGCGGCGGCAACACGACGTGGCCGTCTCCCAACTCAGCCTGCGATTCCGACTCCGACGTCGCCACGGCGCGCGCCAACCCCTCTGCGAAGGACGCGACGCCGCGTGCCTCGAGGTCCACTGGACCGAGCGGGGCCGCGATCGGCAGACCGCGCGCCGTCTCGATCAAATTGCGTAGAGCGTGACGTCGAATGGGCCGCCGACAATACGGGCGGCGATCGGGGGTGTCAACGGCGCGGCGACGCCCCGCCCGTCGTCAGGTTGACAACGACGCCGCGAGCCCCCGCAGCACGCCGACGGGGTCCGCGTCGATGATCCCGCCGTGCGAGACGAGGATGCGCTGAAGGTTGTCGATGCGCGCCCACTCCTCGAGCTGGGCCTTGAGCGCGGGCTTGTCCTTGATGGATTTCAGCGCGACGAACGTCGGGATCTTGGGCTCGTGTCCCGTGAAGCCCACGAGGCGAAAGAGGAAGCCGCCCACGCCCGGGTGGTCCTCGACGTTCCAGACGATCTCGTTCAGCACGAGCGTCGACCCCGACGGGCGACGCACGACGAGCGCGGCCTCGCGTCGCTCGGTGCCAGGCACGGTCACGAGCTCGACCTCGGGATCGCCGAAGTCGCCGCTCGTCGCGTCGACGGGGACCACCTCCTCGACCTTGGCGCGCGCGCCGTCGGGCGCGATGACGCGCAGGCTCGGGTAGCGATCCTTCCAAATGCGCGCGTCCTTTCGATGCCGCTCGTTGGGCACGATCATGAAGCTCAGGCGTCCCCAGTCCTCGAGGACGCGCATCTCGGGCTCGTCGAGCGCGATCGCGCTGAAGACGACCAGACGCCCGTCACGCAGGCGGACGACGGTCATGCGGCGCGGGAATTCGCCCATGGGCATCGGGAGCTCACCGACGACCGTCAGGAGGTTGTCGTCGATCTTCGTCAGCTTGCCGTGCGGCAGCACGGTCCACTCTTTGAACGTTCCAGCCATGGGACACCTCCGCCCAAGAACGTAAGTCCCGCGGCACCCGATTCAATCGCGACCGCGCGTCACCGAAGTGAAACGGTGAAGGCGACGCCGCCGTCGTTCGTGTTCTCGGCCGTGACGCGCAGGCCGAGCACGTCGGCGACGCCGCGCACGAGCGCGAGCCCGATGCCACAGTGAATGCCGTCGGAGCGCATCGCGTCGCCACGAAAGAAGCGCTCGAAGATGTGCGGCAAGATCTCGGGCGGGATCGGCGGCCCGCTGTCGTGAACCTCGAAGCGGTCTGCCGTCCCGCGCACGCGGATCGTCCCGCCCGGCGCCGTGTACGCCGTCGCGTTCGACAGCAGGTTCGAGACGACGACGCGCAGCTGATCGGGATCGGTCGCCATGCACGCGTCGGTGTCGAGTTGGTTCTCGAACGCCAGGCCGCGCGCGCGGGCGCGCCCCTCGTAGAGGCCCCAGCAGGACTGGACGAGCGCGCGCAGCGCGACCTCCGTGGGGCGCACGGCGACGGGCCCCGCGTCGAGGCGCGCCAACGACAGCAGGTTCTCGCACAGCGCCTGCATCTGCTGCGCGACGACGTTCACCTGGTCGATCGCGGCGCGGTACTCGGCGGGCGAGCGCTCGCGCGACGCCGTGACGTCGAGGGTCGTGCGCAGCGCCGCGAGCGGCGTGCGCAGCTCGTGGCTCACGTCCGCCGTGAAGCGCTTCTCGCGCGCGAGGGACTCGCGCACGCGCGCGAGCAGCTCGTTGATCTTCGCGACGACGGGCACGATCTCGTCGGGCAGGCCGCGCGTCTCGAGCGCCCGATCCAGCCGCGTGGCGTCGAGCTCCGCGATCTCGGCGGCGAGCGCGCGCGTCGACCGCAACCCGAGCGACACGGCGACGATCGCCGCCGCCGACGCGCCCAGCAGCGTGAGGAGCGCGAGCGCGAGCATCCACAGGCGCACCGACGCGAGCGTGTCCGCGACCTCCTCGGTGCCGCGCGCGACGGCGACCGTCACGAGCTGCTTCGACACGCGCGGCGTCGGCTCGTCTTCGATCCTGAGCGGCTGTCGGACGTGGACGACGCGCCCCGCGCGGCCGTCCGGCAGGACGACGTCCGCGCCGGCGTCGGGCGCCGAGAGAGCGAGGTCCGCGCCGTTCAGCGACGGCGAGCGCGCGAGGACGCGGCCGTCGGCGAGCCACGCCTCGAAGTAGGCGGGGCGCACGCGGCGCTCGAACTCGGGCAGCGACTCCGCCTCGAACTCCGGCGCGTGCGCGTCCTCCTCGGCCATGCCGGCGATGGCGACGGCGTCGCCGAGCAGACGCGCGTCGAACTGGCGCACGAGGGCGCGCGCGAACAGCGCGTGCAGCACGAGCGACAGCGCGAAGAGCGCCGCGGCCACGACGGCGACGACCGAGACCGCGAGCCGAAACCGCAGGGAGCCTTTCACGCAGCGCCTGGTGCGTCGAGCGCGTACCCGAGCCCGCGGTGGGTCTGGATGAGGCGCGCCGCGCCGCCCTCGCCGTCGCCGAGCTTCCGACGCAGGTAACCGACGTAGACGTCGACGACGTTGCTCGACGGCTCCGCGGCGAAGTCGTAGACGTGCTCCCAGATCTCGGTGCGCGTCACGATCTGCCCGCGCCGCAGCGCCAGGTACTCGAGCAGCGCGAACTCGCGCGCCGACAGCGCGATGGCGCGGCCGGCGCGCCTCACGGTGCGCGCCGCGCCGTCGAGCTCGAGATCGCCGATGCGCACGAGGTTCTCGGCCGCGCCGTAGCGCCGACGAATGACGGCGCGCAGGCGCGCGAGCAGCTCCTCGAACGCGAACGGCTTGATCAGGTAGTCGTCGGCGCCGAGGTCGAGCGCGCCCACGCGATCGGGCACCTGGTCGCGCGCCGTGATGATGAGGACGCCCGCGCTCGAGCCGCTCGCGCGGACCTGCCGCAGGATGCTGAGGCCGTCGACCTTCGGCACCATCAGATCGAGCACGAGGGCGTCATAGGCGTTCGCCCGCGCGAGCTCGAGCGCGGCGGCGCCGTCGCCCGTGACGTCGACGGCGTAGGCGGCCTCACGCAGGCCCTGCACGAGCGAGCGCGCCAACGGCTCGTAGTCTTCGACGACCAGCAGGCGCATGGGCGAATTATCGCCCGGGAACCCGCGGACCGTAAGAGCGTCGTGCCTTCTCATCTCAGTCTCATGTTGGGCAGATAGAGATAGAGGGTGGTTCGGCGCCTCGTCTTCGTCTTGGCCCTTTCGCTCGTCACCGTGCCGGCGCGCGCGCAGACACCCCAGCGGCCGATCTCGCTCGCGGAGGCGCGCGACGTCGCCGTTCGCGTCGGGCCGGGCGTGCTGCTCGGCGAGGAACGCGAGGCCGTGTCGCGCGCGCAGGTGGAGGTCGCCGGCGCGCTGGCCAATCCCACGCTCACGCTCCAGAGCGCGCGCCTCACGGCGCGGGTGTCCGCGGGCGTGAGCGTGCCCGTGCCGCTCTTCGGCCAGCGCGCGACGGCCGTGGCGGCGTCGCGCGCGGACGCCGAGTCGGTGCGGCTCGACACGACCGTCCTGCGCATCGAGGCGCGGTGGAGCGCGACGCGCGCGTGGCTCGACCTGTGGGAGGCGCAGGAGCGCGCGCGCACGACGGAGCTCGCGGCGCGCGAGGCCGAGCGCCTCGCGGCGATCGCCGCGGAACGCTTCGCGTCCGGCTCGGCGCCGCGCCTCGACGCCGTGCGCACGAGCGCCGACCGCGCGCGCGCGCGCGCCGAGGCCCAGGCGACCAGCGCGAGCGTCGCGGCCGCGGGGGCGCGCCTCGCGATCTCGCTCGGCGCGACGGAGGGGCCGGCGCTGCGCGCGGAGGGCGCGCCCGACCTCGGCCCCCTGCCCTCGCGG
>DATAZS010000130.1:0-2183 GCA_036271915.1 Polyangia bacterium | reverse complement strand
ATGCGCTCGAGCGACGCCGTCGCGACGACGAGCTTGAGGTCGCCCGCCTTGAGGCGCGTCTCGGCCTTGTGCCGCCGCTCGCGCGACATGCTGCCGTGGTGCGCGGCGACCTGCTCGACGCCGAGGCGCTCGCCGAGGTGCAGCGACATGCGCTCGACGAGGCGGCGCGTATTGACGAACACGATCGTCGACCGGTGCGCGCGGGCGAGGTCGGCCACGCGATCGTAGACCTCGCCCCACTGCTCGTTCGTGCACACGGCGCCGAGCTCGTCGTCGAGCACCTCGACCTTCAGGTCCGAGTCGCGCCGCTGCCCCACGTCGACGATCGCGGGCGCGGGCCGCGTGCCGCACAACAACTTCGCCGCGACCTCCATGGGCCGCACCGTCGCCGACAGGCCGATGCGCTGGAGCTTCGCCGCGCCGTCACTCTTTGCGTGCACGAGCGCCTCCATGCGCTCGAGCGACAGCGCGAGGTGCGCGCCGCGCTTGTCGGCCGCCATGGCGTGGATCTCGTCGACGATCACGGTGCGCACGTCGCGCAGCGCGCGCCGCCCCGAGTCCGATGTCAGCAGGATGTACAGCGACTCGGGCGTCGTCACGAGCACGTGCGGCGGGTGGCGGACGGCGTCGCGACGCTCGGCCTGCGACGTGTCGCCCGTGCGCACGGCCGTGCGGATCGCGGGCGCCGGGTACCCGAGCTCGGGCGCGAGCGCGCGCAGCTCGGCGAGCGGCTCCTCCAAGTTGCGCCGGATGTCGTTCGACAGCGCCTTGAGCGGCGACACGTAGACGACCGACGTTCGCTCCGGCAGCTCGCCCCCGTTCGCGATCGCCTCGATGACCAGCTGGTCGAGCGTGCTCAGGAACGCCGCGAGCGTCTTGCCCGAGCCCGTGGGTGCAGTGACCAAGACGTCGCGTCCCTCGGCGATGAGCGGCCATGCCTGCGCCTGTGCGGGCGTGGGCGCCCCGAAGCGCCGCGCGAGCCACGTCTGCACGAGGGGGTGAAACATTTGTTCAGTATATGCCACCCGACCTATGTTCCGTGCTACAAGCTTGCCCGTGCCGCTCCGGAAGGAGTCCAAACGAGGGTTGATCGCGCTGGCGATCCTCTGCGTCGTGGGGCTTGCGACCGCCGCGGTGGCGTCGTCGGTCAGTTCATCGGGCACGCTCGGCAGCCGCGCGAAGGACGCCGTGGCCGCGCGGCTCACGCACGCGCAGTGAAGACCCGCGCTTGCGACCGCCCGGTTTCCTTGACGGTCCGGGCGATGTGCTTACCTTGACCGGCGTCACGACGTCATCGGAACGAAACGAAAAATCTGCGGCTAAAGGCTGAAGGGGAACACGCGCAATGGGCAAGATCATCGGTATCGACCTCGGAACCACCAACTCGGTCGTCGCGATCATGGAGGGCAAAGATCCCCAGGTCATCGCCAACGAAGAGGGCGGGCGGCTCACGCCGTCGGTCGTCGCGTGGGACGACAAGGGCGAGGTGCTCGTCGGCCAAATCGCGCGCCGTCAGGCCATCACGAACCCCGAGAACACCGTCTACTCGGTGAAGCGGTTCATGGGCCGGCGCTTCGACGAGGTCGCGGAGGAATCGAAGCGCGTTCCTTATAAGGTCGTGCGCGGCTCGGGCGGCGAGGCCGGCCTCGAGGTGCGCGGCAAGAAGGTCACGGCGCCCGAGGTCTCGGCGCGCGTGCTCATGAAGCTCAAGAAGGCGGCCGAGGACTACCTCGGCGAGAAGGTCACGGAGGCGGTCATCACCGTCCCGGCCTACTTCAACGACGCCCAGCGCCAGGCGACGAAGGACGCGGGCAAGATCGCGGGCCTCGACGTCAAGCGCATCGTCAACGAGCCCACGGCGGCCGCGCTCGCCTACGGCCTCGACAAGGGCAAGGACCACCTCATCGCCGTCTACGACTTCGGCGGTGGCACGTTCGACATCTCGGTGCTCGAGGTCGGCGAGAAGGTCGTCGAGGTCATCTCGACGAACGGCGACACGCACCTGGGCGGCGACGACATCGATCAGAAGGTCATGGACTGGCTCATCGCCGAGTTCAAGAAGTCTCAGGGCATCGACCTGAGCGCTGACCCGATGGCGTTGCAGCGTCTCTACGAGGCGGCCGAGAAGGCCAAGATCGAGCTGTCCACCACGCAGGAGACGCAGATCAACCTGCCGTTCATCA
>DATAZS010000129.1:0-5658 GCA_036271915.1 Polyangia bacterium | reverse complement strand
GCAGGAAGCGCGCCGCGAGCCCCGCCTGGGCGCCTGCACCTCCCACGGCGAACACGAGCAGCGGTGACTCGTCGTCCACATTGTCTACATGGGCGGCGGGCACGACGCCGAGGCGTCGCGGCGCCTCGGCGCCGAGCGCGTCGCGGAAGCGCCCGCGACGATCGAGCCGCGCGAGCCGGCGCGCGAGGTGCCGGCGCGCGACGACGAGCTCGGGTCCGCCCAGCAATTCGTCGGGCAGCGGGAACCCCGTTCGCAGGATGCGCGCCTCGGGGACGCCGTAGGCGGCGAGGCGACGCGCGGCGCGCTCCGAGGGCGCGAAGTAGCGGATGCGGCTCTGCGCCGGCAGGCGCGGCACCCACGCGCGCGCGAGATCGGTGTCGGTCACGAGGCAGTCGACGTCGACCTTCGTGAGGCGATCGGCGGCGAGCGCCGTCGCGAAGAACGTCGTGAAGAGCGGCGCCTGCTCACGCTCGAGCGCGGCGAGCATCCCGCGGCCGAGGCCGCGCGCGACGAGCCGCTCGAGGAGTCCCGTCGAAAAGTTGGGCGCCGAGAGATCGCGCGCCGGGTGCATCTCGGAGATGTTCGTGATCGATTCGAGCAGGCGTCGGAACGGCAGCCCGAGCCCGGGCACGGTCGACCAACGCGACAGACGCTCATAGTTGCTTCGCGAGCGCGCCCACAGCGCGCGCTCGGCGTCGTCGGCGAGCGGCGCGCGATCGGCCTGCAGCAGCGGCTGACCGAGCGCGCGCGCCACGGCGTCGGCGGCGCGCAGGTGGCCGAACCCCATCTCGACGGCCACAACGAGAGGCGGCTTCGAAGTCACCGGCTCAGGCGACCCGCCACTCGCGGTCGTGCGAGACGGTCGGCGTCGCGACCCAGGTCGCGCCCCGGCCCTCGGACGCCGACGCCTGAAGCCACCACGGGCTCCCGACGAGCACGCCGCCCGCGTGCTCGAAGATGCGCGCACCACCGAGCAGCGTCGAGCTGCCGGCGTTGAAGATGCGGACCGTGTGCATGTTTTCTCTCAATTGCACGCCCCGCGGAACGTGACGGTGGCCGTGCAGGACCAGCCCGCACCTCCCCCGAATACGATCCAAAAGCTCGCGACCGCGCTCGAGCTCGGCCGTGAACGGCCAGCCGAGGAAAAACGAAAGGCGCTCCGCCGCGTGCTCCTCGGGGAGGGGCACGACGTGGTGGTGCAGCGCGATGACCGCGAAATGATCGCGAGGCGTGTCGTCGAGCGCCTGGTCGATGGCGTCGATGTCCTCGGGCAGCAGCAACCCGTGGCCCGCGATCCAGGAACGGTTGTGATCGCCCGTCGAGTTCACGCGGATGACGTGCAGCCCGTCCGCGATGACCGACTGAACGCGCGGCCCCGGCATGATGGTGTCGCCCAGGTCATCGCCGAGCCGATCGTGGTTCCCGGGCACGACGGTGACGCGATCGTTCGCGAGCAGGTCGCCGAAGGTGTCCTCGAAGAGCTCCCATTCGCGCCGCCGGCCGCGATGGGTGATGTCGCCCGTCACGAGGACGTGGTCGATGCCGATCTCGCCGAGCGCCCTCGCGAGCTGCTCAGCCTGCGCGTCGTCCTCGGCGCTGCGGCCCATGTGCAGATCGGACAGGTGCGCCAACATCCGCGTCCGCCGAACCCGCCGCAGATCCGGCATGCTCAATATGTTTCGGATCATTGAGCTCCACCGTACCGTACGTATGTGACGGTGCGGCGGAGCCGGCGGAACAACCGTGAAACATCCCCAGAACAATTCACGTTTTCGGGGATCAATCCGCCCCGAACGCCCGGAACGGCGGCTCGGGCGAGCGCTAGCGGTGGCGAAGGCGGGCGTGGCGCAGGGCCGGCGGATCGCTCACGGGAACGTCCGCGCCGGGCGCTGACGAATCACTGAAGGCCGGCGGCGTCGTGCTTGGC
Source organism: Polyangia bacterium (assembly GCA_036271915.1). GTDB lineage: Bacteria > Myxococcota_A > Polyangia > Fen-1088 > Fen-1088 > DASZFV01. The sequence goes on along the minus strand of DATAZS010000129.1, from coordinate 3,731 downwards.
GTCTGCGGGACGTTCCCGTTCTTCGCGAGCTGATCGTCGCCCAGCTTCTCGCTAGAACGCTCACCGGGCCGCTCGCCGAGCTTGGGCAAGCCACTCGCTTCTTTGTCCGAGCGGCCGCTCTTGCGTGACCAATCGGCGATGGATCGCTTGAGCTCCGGCGCGAGCGCGCCAGCGTTCCCGGCCTGCGTGGCCAGCTCCTGAGCCTTCACGGCCCAGTCGTGCGCGGACCCGTAGTCACCTTTGGCGGCCAGGAGCGCTCCCTTGACCCACATGCTGTACCAATCGTCCTTGAGCGCGAGCGCCGCGTCGATGAACTTCAGGCCCGCGTCGTAGTCCTTCTTCGTCTCGAGCATGTAGCGAGCGGCGTTGGCGTAAGAGCGCCACGTCGTGTCGAGCCCCGTGATCGCGGCTTGGACCTGCTGCGAGGTGTTCACCTGGATCGGCATCGACACGCGCACGGCGTCCCACTCGAGGTCGAGCGAGGTCCGCTCGTCCGTGATCTCGGAGAACGAGTACATGAGCCGATCACGTCGCGTCGACGCCTTGGCGGCCACCTTGACGCGCGCGACGTCGAGCTCGGGCTTGTAGTCGTGCGTCGAGATGATGGGCTCGGCGCTCTTGTTGACGACCACCGTCCAGGCGTCCTTGCCTGGAACGGCGAGCAGCCAGTAGCTGCCCGCGGGAACCGTGCGATCACCGATCGTGACGTCCTTGCTGAACTTGATCTTCGTCGCCGTGCCCGAGCCCATCAACCACAGCTGTCCGAACGGAACGACGCCGCCCCAAATTTTTCGACCCTTCGCCGCGGGACAGTCGTACTCGACGCCGATCTCCGTCAACCCGACCTGTTGGGTCAGCTTCGCTCCGGGCACGGCGCGAGGCAGCTCGACCTGCGCGAGCGCCGCGGGCGCGAAACTAGAAATGGCCCCAGCCAGAGCCAACGAAAGCGAAAGGAGCGGTGCACGCATGACGAAACCTCCGGCGAATCGGCGCAGATTACCTCCGCGCATCGACCGTCTGTGTTTCGTTTGTGTGACGTAAGCGCGACGTGCGCCGGGACGAATTGCGGAGCGTCGTTCTGGTCTGGCAAAATACTTTTGTTCTCCGTCCTGACCCAAAAGACAACGACCGAAAATGGAAACGCTCATTAAAGGCGGCGGCCTCAGAATCGCCGCCGTCGCGGGGATGTTGTTTCCGGCGCTGGCGCTTTCGGCCTGCAATCATCCACCCGGCAAACAAGGCGACGTCGATCTGATCGCGACGCTGCCGGACGGCGTCGACGTCGAGTCGCTCGCCTTCGTGCTGAGCGGCAACGGCGCGGCCCCGCGCGCGGGCGCGCTGCATCTTTCAAAGGCCGAACAGCCAATCGAGAAGCTCATCACGGGCGTGCCCGGCGGCGACGACTACGCGCTCGGCCTCGACGCGAAGTCCGTCGACGGACAGTTCGCGTGCAGCGGCGACGCGACGGCGATCAGCGTGCGCCAGGGCGCCGTCACGCGTGTCCACGTCGCGCTCGCGTGCGTCAACGAGAACGGCGGAAATATCGTCATCAACGTGGGCGTCGTCGCCTGCACCGGAGGTCATCTCGTCAATTACACCGTCTCGCCGCTCACCGCCTCGGTCGGTGACAAGATCGCCGTGACCGCGACGACGCTCAAGGCCGACGCCGGCGTATTGACCTACGAATGGAGCGCGCCGTCAGGAGCGTTCGCCAATCCTTCGTCTGCCCAGACCACCTATCAGTGCGAGGCGGCGGGCCACGTCACGATCAGCCTGCGCGTCACGGGCAGCAGCTGCGCGGAGGATCAAAGCGTCGACGTCGACTGCGTCGCGCCCTCGAAGGACGCGGAAACCGACTGAGCGACGGTGTTTGTCGCTCAGTCGGAGCCTGCGTCGGAGCCCGCGTCGACGCGCGTGTCGGCGGAGAGAGCGTCGGCGGCGCCGGCGTCGACGGCGCTGAGGCAGGTCACCGTCGACGCGTAGCTCTGCTGGCACAGCTCGTCGTCGTGCACCTGATGCTTGATGGTGACGGGGCCCGGCTGCGAGCAGGTGAAGGTGGTCTGCGACGCCGCCGCGTCGGCGAAGACGCCCGGCGAGCCGGACCACGCGAAGGTCAACGGCCCACCATCGGGCCGAGACGGCGCGGCCTGCGCGATGACGTAGGTGCCGACGGACGCCGCGAGCGGAGACACGAGGAAGTCGACGAGCGGCGAGGCGTCGCAGGTCACGCCGATGCCGACGAGGACATGGCCCCCGCACTTGAGCGTCACTTGCACGCGCGTCGTCGCGCCGTTCATCACGGTAACGGGCGCCGAACCCGTGCAGTCCATCAGGCCGTCGGCGGTCTCGGCCTGCACGGTCAAGGCGTATTGAGCGCTCGCCGGGACGTGCGAGATGAGCTCGTCGAGCTGCTGCACGGGTTGCGAGCCGCCGATGACGCCCATCGAAGGCGCATCGATCATGTCGTCGAGCGTGTAGCTCGCGGATTGGATCTGCACGTCGTCGGGCACGGTCACCGTCATGATGACGTCGCCGAAGGCGTGCGACGCATTCCCGCACCCGCCGGCGCTCACGCCGAGCCCCATCGCGAGCACGACGCCAATTCCCACGTGCTTCAATCGCGTCGCCATGGCTGCTGCATTCCGTCGTTTGCCGTCAAAATATCGAAGCGGCTTTTCTTACACCTTCGCGCCGCGCGCGCGCTGCGACGGTCCTGTGAAATTCGAAGGCAATTGGTGGGTGGTGTCACGCAATCGTTGCGCATCGAGCCACGACGGGCGGGCTATCAATACGCGCTCGCATGGACAGCTTCGTGGACCCCAACGCGAGCTGTGCGCGTGCGCCTTGGTTTTGGCCGCGCCGCGCGGCGTGCGCGACGCTCGTGTTCGTCGCCGTGATGCTGCTGGGCGCCGCGCGCGCCGAGGCGTATCCGCAGTGGCAGTTCAGCACGGACAACTCGCACTGCAACCAGTGCCACTACGCGCCGGCCGGCGGCGGCCTCATCAACAACTTCGGCCGCGACGCGGCCGGCGAGGACCTTTCGACGTTCGGCGGAAACGGCGCGTTCCTGGACGGCGCCGTTCCTTTGCCTTCGTGGCTCGCGCTCGGCGGTGATCTGCGCGGCGCCTTCGCGGGCGAAGACGTCCAGGATCCCAACGGGCCGACCTATGCGTTCTTCCCCATGCAGGCGGACCTCTATGCGCGCGTGGCCTTCGGCCAGGGATTTTCGGCGAGCGCGATCGGCGGCCTGCGCGGCCAGATTCGCGACGGCAACGATCTGGTCCCGCCACAGAACTACCAGCCGATCGACAGCTCGCAATTCATCTCGCGCGAGCACTATCTGATGTGGCAGCCCGCGAGCCACGGGCTCTACCTGCGCGCGGGCCGCTTCTTCGCGCCCTTCGGCCTCAGGTTCGCCGAGCACATCATGTACACGCGGCGCGATCTCGGCTTCAACACGCTGCAGGAGAGCTACAACCTGTCGGGCGGTTGGATCGAAGACAAGTCGGAGCTGCACGTGACGGTCTTCATGCGCGACTACCTGCTGCACGTCGGCAGCAACGAGAACGGCGCCGCGGCGTACTACGAGCGCGAGCTGAAGGACATCGCGGCGCTCGCGGCCCAGGCCAAGTTCGGCGTCGGGCCCGACTCGAAGCGCATCATCGTGGGCGGCGTGGGCAAGCTGTACGCCGACCGGATCAAGACGCTGTTCTTCACCGAGGCGGACCTCG
>DATAZS010000128.1:0-4342 GCA_036271915.1 Polyangia bacterium | reverse complement strand
CTCGGCGAGCGCCGTCGCGACGAACCACAGGCCCATGAAGACCGACACGTGCTTGGGCGGCGCGAGCCGGCTCACGAGCGACAGGCCGATGGGCGACAGGCACAGCTCACCGAACGTGTGCAGCGTGTACGCGCCGAGCAGCCAGGCCGGGCTCACGAGCGCGCCCGCGTCGCTGCGCGCGGCGCCGAGCACCATGAACACGAAGCCGCCGCCCAGCAGCGTCATGCCGCCCACCATCTTCGCGGGCGTGCTCGGCTCACGGCCCTTGCGCGCGAGCGCGATCCAGATCGACGCGAAGATCGGCGCGAAGGCCAGGATGATGGCCGGGTTCACCGACTGGAACCAAGCGGCGGGGAAGTGAAACCCGAGGACGACGCGATCGGTGCGCTCGGCCGCGAACAGGTTCATCGAAGAGCCCGCCTGCTCGAAAGCCATCCAGAAGAAGATCACGAAGAAGAAGATCACGAAGAGCGCGAGGATCCGGCGCTTCTCGTCGGCGGAAAGCGGCGCGTCGGCCTTCCCGCGCTCGGCGGCGGCGCGCGCGGCGTTGGGCGCGAGGCCGATGCCGGGCAGGAAGCGCGCCTTGAGCCGCAGGTAGAGGACGAGGCCCACGACCATGCCGACGCCGGCGGCGCCGAAGCCCCAGTGCCAGCCGAAGCGCGGGCTCTCGGCGAGCGCGCCGCAGGCGAGCGGCCCCAGCAGCGCGCCGAGGTTCACGCCCATGTAGAAGATCGTGAACCCGCCGTCGCGGCGCGGATCGTCGTGCGCGTAGAGCTGGCCCACCATCGTCGAGACGTTGGACTTGAAGAAGCCGGTCCCGAGGATGATGAGCGCGAGGCCCAAGAAGAACGTGGGCGTCGCGCGGATCGCGAGGCAGAAGTGGCCGCAGGCGATGATGACACTGCCGATCACCATCGAGCGGTGCGTGCCGATGAGCTTGTCGGCGAGGTAGCCGCCGAACACGGGCATGAGGTACGCGAGGAAGCCGTAGTAGCCGTAGAGCTTCTGCGCGGCCGATCGGTCCCAGCCCATGCCGCCGTTCTGGGCGTCGACGAGGTACAGCACGAGCAGGGCGCGCATCCCGTAGTACGAGAAGCGCTCCCACATCTCGACGCCGAACAGCAGGAACAGGCCGGGCGGTTGCTTCTGGCGCGCGACGGGCGCGGCGGCGATTGCGTCGGTCACGAAGCGAGATTCGCATGGAACCATGCCGCGGAGCGCCCAATCTGGGACGACGGCATTTCGAATTTCGGGACCTTGGCCGTCGGCGTGATATTCGTTGGCCGTTTTTAGACCACGAAACGAAACGGGAGACCCATGACGACGAAACGGATGCTGGCTTTGGCGGTGGTGTTGGCGGGCGGCGCGGCCTGTTCGAGCTCGAGCCCCTCGAAGGTCAAGGACGGCGGCACCGACGGCGGCAGCGCCGGCAAGGACGGCGGCGCGGCCGGCAAAGACGGCGGCAGCAGCGCCGGCAAGGACGGCGGCACGACCGACGCCGCGACGACCGACGCCCCGCTCGACGTCGCGATGACCGAGGTCGGCGGCGACACGGCGGCGTACACGCCGCAGCAGGCGCGCGGCGCCTACCTCGTCAACGCCGTCATCGGCTGTCCCGATTGCCACACGCCCATGCTGCCGACCGGTGCGCCCGACATGACAAAGTTCCTCGCGGGCAACGCGAGCTTCGTCGCGCTGCCGAACGGCGACAAGCTCGGCTCGCGCAACCTCACGAACGACGCCACCGGCCTCAAGAACATCTCGGACGACGACATCAAGAGCCTGTTCATGACCGGCCAGCGCGGCGTGGGGACGTCGCTCGAGGTCCTGAACCCGACCATGCCGTACTACGTGTTCCACAACATGTCGTCGGACGACGCCGACGCGATCGTCGCGTACCTGCGCACGGTGCCGGCCGTCGTGAACACGATCCCGAAGCGCGGCGCCTCGTTTGACGTGACGGCGCCCGCCAATGCGCTCGACCCGAACCTGATCCCGCTGCCCGTCGACACGTACACGAACCGCGAGAGCGCGCTGCGTGGACGTTACCTCGCGGCCGAGTCGGGCCTCTGCGTCGAGTGTCACACGCCGCACCTCGCGACGGGCGCGGACGTGCTCGACACGACGAAGTTCTTCGCGGGCGGCGAGGACTACTCGTCGCTGTTCGCGGCGACGCTCATGATCCACCCCGTGTCGAAGAACCTGACGTCGGACGCGACGACGGGCCTCGGCACGTGGGCGCTCAGCGACGTCCTCGCCGCTGTGCAGATGGGCAAGGCCAAGGACGGCTCGAACATCTGCCCGCCCATGCCGACGGCTGACTACGCGCACCTGACGGCGGCCGACGCGACGGACATCGCGAACTACATCAAGTCGCTGCCGCCCGTCGTGCACGCGATCGCCGATATGTGCGCGTTCCCGCCCGTGGCGGCGCCGGACGGCGGCACGTCCGAGGCAGGCAGCGAGGCCGGTAGCGAGGCCGGCAGCGACACGGCGGCCGCCGGAGACGCGAGCGGAAACTAGTCACGTGCGCGAGCTCGCGTCTCCACGCGCAACGCGGGCTCGCGCGTTCAGCTTTGGCTTAACGACTGGCTTATCGCGGGCGCTCGCCCTCGCGGGTGGCGCGGCGCTCGCCGGATGCGACGGTCACGCGGCGTCCGCCCTCACGACGAAGGCGGACGCCGCGACGACAATCGACGCGGCGAGCTCCGACGCGGCGACGGACTTCGACGCGAGACCCGATGGCGCCGACGCGCACGACCTCGGCGACGCAGCCGACGGTCGCGATGCGGCCGCCGAGCTTCCGTCACCGCCGCTGCCTTACGCGCGCCCGAGCTACGTGCACCTCGCCGAGACGGGCCTCTACTCCGACTTTTCGACGAAGGCGATCGCGGCCGACGCCGTCGCGTTCGCGCCTACGTACAAGCTGTGGTCCGACGCCGCCGACAAGCGACGCTGGGTGCGCCTGCCGCCGGGCACGCAGATCGACACGTCCGACATGGACCACTGGGTGTTCCCCGTGGGCACGAAGCTCTGGAAGGAGTTCTCGCTGGGCGGCGTGCTGCTGGAGACGCGTCTCGTCGAGCGCTATGGGACCGGGCCCGACGACTATTGGCTCGGCGCGTTCGTGTGGACGGCCGACGGCAGCGACGCGACGTTCGCGATCGACGGCGCGCAGAACCTCAACGGCACGCCGCACGACGCGCCCGCGCAGAAGGATTGCGGCGACTGCCACCGCGGCGACGTCGGCCGCGTCATGGGCCTGTCGGCCGTTCAAATGTCACGCGCCGACAACCCGCCCGCGCTGCGCGAGCTCGCGGCCATGGGGTGGCTCTCGGCGCCGCCGAAGGATCCGCTCGGATTCCCCGTGCCGGGCGACGCGACGACGGCGGCCGCGCTCGGCTACCTGCACGCGAACTGCGGGCACTGCCACAACGAGAACGGCACGGCGTGGTCGGACACGACGATGCTGCTGCGCTGGACGGCCGCCGATCGCGACGCGGCGACGTCGGCAGTCGTCGCGTCGATCGTCGACCAACCGCTGCAGTACTGGCGTGGCGGCACCATCAAGCTGCGCGTCGATCCAGGCGCGCCCGCGATGAGCGCGCTCATCGCGCGCATGTCCACGCGCGGGAGCAAGGATCAGATGCCGCCGCTCGCGACGGAGATCATCGACCCCGCCGGCATCGCGGCCGTGGGCGCGTGGATCAGCGGGCTCCCGACGACGGGCGACGCTGGGGCGCCGTCGGACGCGGCGGCGTCCGATTCGCCGTCCGGCTCGGCGTCCGACTCGGCCTCGCAGTAACTACTTCTTCGCGGGCACGGGTGGCGCCGGAGGGAAGCCGCCACGTGGCGGCAGATCGCCGATGAACGACTGCACCATCTGATCGACGTCGCGATTGTCCTCGGCATCGAGGTCGAGCGGTTGGCGCGCGTGCCAGAGCACGCGGCCGTCGTAGGTCGAGACGAGCGTCATCGAGACGTAGAGCTCGTCGCCCGCGAAGGTCTCGTCCTCGTGCTCGACGTTGCCGTCGTGCGTGTACACGGGACCATCGAGCGGGACGACGACGGCGACGCCCAAGTTCGGACCCGTTGGGCCGCCGCCGTACACGGGCGCGCCGATCGGACGTCCGGGCGCGCTGCCGGCGCGCCAGCCGCCGCCGCCCGGCGCGACGCCGCCCGTCGGCGCTCCGCCGCGCCAGCCACCGGCCGTGGGCGCGGCCGCCACGGGTGCGCCCCGCCACCCGCCGCCCGCGGGCGCGGCGCGCCCTCCGCCCGACGGCGCGCGCGCGACCGACTGCCCGTGCCCGCCGCCGTTCCACCCCGGGCCCGACCCGCCGCC
>DATAZS010000127.1:0-2407 GCA_036271915.1 Polyangia bacterium | reverse complement strand
CAGTCGTCGCGCACGCGCGCGCCCGACGCCGAGGCGCGCGCCACGGCCGTCCTCGTGGCGCGCATGGCGGCGCTGCTGCTCACGCGGCGGGCGGCCGACGGCGGCGTCGCCGCGCCCGTACCCGAGCTCGCGACGGGCCCCATCGCGATTGAGCCGCAAGTGTTCAAGGACAGCCGCATCCTCATCGTCGAGGACGACCTCGCGACGGCGGAGGCGCTCGCCGACACGCTCACCGACGAGGGCTACCGCGTCGAGCGGGCCGCCGACGGCCTCGCGTGCCTGCGCCACGCGCAGGACACGGCGCCCGACCTCGTCCTGCTCGACGTCAACCTGCCCGGCATGAGCGGCTTCGACACGGCGACGCACCTGCGGCGCAGCACGTCGACGCGCGGCGTGCCCATCCTCTTCCTGTCGGGCGTCGACGATCTGCCGGCCCGCGTGCGCGACGTGCGGCTCGAGCAGGTCGACTTCATGCCCAAGCCCTTCTCGCTCGACGAGCTGCTCGCGCGCATCCAGCAGGCGCTGGGGCAGCAGCGCGCGCGTCAGAGCCTGCAGGTGGCCGCCGATCACGACGAGCTCACGGGCCTCGGCAATCTTCGCCTCCTGCGCCGGCGGCTCGCGAACGAGCGCGCGCGCTTCGTCCGCTACGGGCACCCGATGTCGATCGCCATGATCGACGTCGACAAGCTCAAGGCCCTCAACGACGAGCGCGGCCACGTCGCGGGCAGCAACGCCCTGCGCGCCATCGCGGGCGTGCTGCGCCGCGAGGCGCGCGACACTGATCTGGTCGTGCGCTACGGCGGCGACGAGTTCGTCGCGCTCTTGCCGCACACGGGCCTCGCCGACGCGCGCGTCTTCGGCAAGCGCGTCATGCTCGAGGTCGCCGCCCTCACCCGGGTGGACATTCCCGTCACGGTGAGCATCGGCGTGGCGTCGCTCACGAATCTGCATACGCTCGAGTCGGACGAGGATCTGTTGCGCCGCGCCGATCGCGCCGCCTACCGCGCCAAAGAGGCCGGCGGCAACCGCGTCTGCGTCGACGACGACGAGCCGACGTAGTCACCGACGTCGCGTTACCGACCGGCGACAGCGACATTGTTTCGCCGCGAACCGGGCCGCGCGCCTTAAACTGCTGCTCGCGTGACGACTCCTCGGCTCACCACGCTCGCGCGCGTCGCGCTGCTCGCGGGGGCGTACTTCGCGCTCGCGAAGCTCGGGCTCGGCGTCGCGACCGTGGGCCGCAGCGTGACGCTCGTGTGGCCGCCCACGGGGCTCGCGCTCGCGGCGCTGCTGCTCGGCTCGCGGCGCCTGTGGCCGGGCCTCGCCCTCGGTGCCTTCGCCGTCAACGCGATGACGCCCGGCGTGGGCTTGCTCGCGGCCGCCGCCATCGCGGCCGGCAACACGCTCGAGGCCTTCGTGGGCGCGTCGCTCGTGCGCCGCCGTCCTTTCCGCACCGAGCTCGACGGCGTGCGCGACGTTGTGCGCTTCGTCGTCCTCGGCGCCGCCGCGGGCACGGCCGTGAGCGCGAGTGTGGGCACGCTCACCCTCCTCGCCACGGGCGTGATCCCCGCGGGCGCCGTGCTCGCGACGTGGCGCGTGTGGTGGGTGGGCGACGCCATCGGCGCGCTCGTCGTCGCACCCGTGCTGCTCGCGTGGGGGACGCGGCCGCGCGACGAGGAGCGCCACGCGCCGGGCGAGGTGTTCGCGCTCGCCGTCACGCTCGTCGGCGCCTCGCTCGGCTCACTCACGCAGCCGCACGGCACGCGCCCCTACCTCGTGTTCCCGCCGCTCATCTGGGCGGCGCTGCGCTTCGGCCCGCGCGGCGCGACGGTGGCGACGCTCGCGATCTCGATCGTGACGCTCGCCTCGACGATCGTGGGACAGGGCGCGTTCGTCGTGTCGTCGCTCGGCGACAACCTCATGGCGCTCGACGCCTTCGTGGCCTCTGTCGCGCTCACGGCGCTCGTCCTCGGCGCGACGTCCGCCGAGCGTTCGCGCGCCCTGCGCGCGCGCGAACACTTCATCTCGATCGCGTCCCACGAGCTGCGCACGCCGCTCGCGCCGCTGCGGCTGCAGGTGCAGCGCCTGCTGCGCGGCCTGCGCCGCGGCGCGAACGTGCCGGCAACCGAAGCGATTGTGGAAGGCCTCGTCGTCATCGATCGCCAGGTCGAACGCCTCACGGCCTTGCTCGAGAACGTCCTCGACTTAACGCGCCTGCGCCTGGGGCGGCTGCCCCTCGCGACCGAGTCGTTCGATCTCGCGGCGCTCGTCGACGAGATCGCAGCGGCGCAACGGGACACGCTCGCGCAGCACGGCGCCTCCCTTCGGCTCGATCGCCACGGCCCGACGACGGGCACCTGGGATCGCGCGCGCCTCGCGCAGGTCGTCACGAACCTGCTCACGAACG
>DATAZS010000126.1:0-8304 GCA_036271915.1 Polyangia bacterium | reverse complement strand
GGCTCGGCGCCCACGAACATCTGGTGCAGCCGCAGCCGGTAACCGTCCGCCTTCCGGCGCACAGAGATCATGCTGTAGTGGTTGTTCGTGAGCGCGAGCTCGAGCTTCTTGCCGGGCGGCAGATAGAGCGCGAGCGCGACGGCGACGCGCCCCGCTTCGTCCTCGGCCGAGCGCGGCAGACGCACCTGTCGCGCCGCCTCCTCGGGTCGAAAATCGCGGCGCGATTGGCTGTCGACGTCGCGCGCATTGGCCGCGTCGTCGGGGCCCATCGCATCTCGCGCCGCTCTCTTGCCCGCGAACGGCAGGCTGAGCTGGGGATCTGAGACCGAGGGGACGGTCATGTCGGGTGTGAAGGTCTCCGGGCGGGAGTGACGCTTCAAGTTGGCCTTTCTCTGAGCATGCTCCCTCGGTTCGAGCCGCAAAACACTATCAAGCTCACGGCGCTCTAGCAAAATTCCGTACGTATCGGCTCTTATTTGACAATTCCTGTTGATGCTTTGTGGATAACTTTTGGGTGGGCGAAAAACGCCACGCACGCGCACATCGACGTACAGCGGTCGCGCCGCGCGCGAGTGCGCCGCGCGCGCGCGCAAGCTAAGCTGCCGCGCGCATGCGCATCACCGTCCTTTATTTCGCCGTCCTGCGCGAGCGCGCGCGGCTCGAGAGAGAGGTGCTGATGCTGGCCGAAGGGAGCGACGTGACCGCGGCGCGCGCCGCGATCGTCGCGGCGCACCCGGCCCTCGCCGCGCTGTTGCCCGTCGTTCAGACGGCCGTCAACCGCGCGATCGTCGTCGGCACCCACGCGCTCGGCGACGGCGACGAGCTCGCGCTCATCCCACCCGTCGCGGGCGGCGCGGGCGGCGCCAAGATCGCGATCGGCCCCGCGACGATCGATCCCGCCGAAGTCGTCGCCGCCGTCGAGGGCCCGGGACGCGGTGGCGTCGTCACGTTCGCGGGCGTCGTGCGCCGCGACGGCCACGCGCTGCGCGACGTCGTCCGACTCGAGTACGAGGCCTACACGGACATGGCGCGTGAGGTGCTGGCGGCGATCGCGGCCGAGCTGGAGGAGGAGCAGCCCGGCGTGCGCGTCGCGATCCACCACCGCGTGGGCGCGCTCGCCGTCGGCGAGACGGCCGTCGTCATCGCGGCCGCCGCGCCCCACCGCGCCGAGGCCTTCGCGGCCTGCCGCGCCGCGATCGATCGGCTCAAGGAGCGCGCGCCCATCTGGAAGAAAGAGATCGGCGAGAGCGGCGAAGCCTGGCTCGGCCTCGGCGCCTGAGGGCTCATCAGCCCGCGCTCTGCGCCTCGGCGAGGCCGTAGCGCTTCACCTTGTCGCAGAAGGTGCTGCGTGCCATCGACAGCGAGCGGGCCGCGCGGCGGCGGCTGCCGGCGTTGCGGCGCAGCGCCCACGACAAGACCTCTCGCTCGATCTCGTCGAAGGTGCGGCCCGTGAGCTCGAGCGCGTCACCCGACGCGCTCGTCAGATCCGCGGGCGGCACGATCGTCGTCGCGCGCGCCGGCTCGTCGGCGAGGCGAAAAGGCGTCGACGGCGCGAGCTCGAGGTCGGCCTCGCCGATGGCGTCGCGAGTGACGATCGCGGCGCGGCGCACGATGTTGCGCAGCTCGCGCACGTTGCCGGGCCAACGCGCGGCCCGCAGCGCCGCCAGCGCGCCGGGCTCGAAGCGACGCGGCCCGACCTCGCGCTCGACCTCGCGCAGAAAGTGCACGGCCAGCAGCGGGACGTCATCGCGGCGATGCCGCAGCGGCGGCAGCGCGAGGTGAAATCCCGCGAGTCGGTAGTAGAGATCCTCGCGGAACGTGCGGCGCGCCACCTCGCCTTCGAGATCGCGCAGCGTCATCGCGACGACGCGCACGCGCACGGCCGTCTCGCCTGTACCGCCCACGCGCCGCAGGCGCCCCGTCTCGAGCACGCGCAGCAGCTTGGGCTGTAGCTCGAGCGGCAGCTCGCCGATCTCGTCGAGCACGAGCGTGCCGCCCGAGGCCTCCTCGAACCAACCCGATCGACGCGCTCCCGCGCCCGTGAAGGCGCCGCGCTCGTGCCCGAACAGCTCGGTCTCGGCGAGCTCGCGCGGCAGCGCTCCGCAGTTGACGGCGACGAAAGGACCCGAAGGCGCGGGCCCGAGCTCGTGCATCGCGCGCGCGAGCAGCTCCTTGCCCGTGCCGCTCTCGCCCGTGACGAGCACGGGCGTGCTCGTGGGTGCGACCAGCGCCGCGCGCGTGAGCACGGCGCGCAGTCCGGGGTCATCGCCAATGATGGCCGCGAGGGCCGCGCTCCGAGAGACGGTTGACATGCGCTGCTTGTCGGCGCGCGGCGCCGCCAGTTGCGCACTTTGCGAGCGCTTCGTCTATTGCGCTTCTTCGCCGGCCGGCGGCTGGCCCGGCGGTGGCGGCGGCTGGCCCGGCGATGGCGGCTGGCCCGGCGGTGGCGGCGGCGGCTGCTGATCGGCGCCGGCCGGCGCATCTTCGGTCGACGAAGGCGGCGGCGGGGCCGGTGCCCCGGCGGCCGGTGTCGGTTGCGGCTGCGCTTCGGGCGGCGGAGGCGGTGGTGGCGGAGCTGGCTGCTCGGGCGGCGGAGGCGGCGGCGCCGTCGGCTGAGGCATTGCCGACGGCTGCACCTGGGGAAGCCGAGGCGGAGGCGTGTACGGCACGATGCCGGGTCGCGCCGGACGCATCGGCGGCGGCAACGGAGCCGCGCCACCCGTCGGCGCCAGCGCCGAGAGCATCATCGACGGCGCGCCGAGGCGTCCCGTGATGCGCACGCCGTAGGAGCCGTCGGGCCGACGTCCGCTCGCGCCCGCCATCTGCAGGATCGTCTGCACGGTCCCCGCCGATCTGAGGAACGCGTCCGACAGCTTGAAGCGCAGGTACGCGTTGACCGTCGAGTTCACGAGAGGATCGCGCATCGAGACGTCGCCCTCGAGCGAGATCTCGCCGTCGGGCGACTTCGACGAGATGCCCTTCAGCTTCGCCGTGCCCTTCTCGATGGCGATGTCGCCGCCCAGATCGCCGACGCGCAGCTTGGGCAGCGTGAGGCCGCCGCCCAGAAATGCGTTGCCCTCGACCTTGAGCGGCGTCTTGCCGTCGCCGAGCACGCAGCTGGCGCACAGGAACGAGACGTCGCCCTTCGTGTCGACGAACTTTCCCGTGGGCGACGCGATGTCGAGATCGAGCTTGAGGGTCCCCGTGACGGGCAGGTTGATGGCCTCGCGGATCCCGGGGATCTCGGCGAGGCTCACGCCGCGCGCCGTGATCTCGACGCGGAACGGCCCCTTCTTGCCGGGCGCGCCCTTCTGCGCGAGCGCGATGCGGCCGCCGAACGCGTCGAGCGTGATCGTGTACGGCACGGCCGACGACGTCAGCCCGGCGAACAGCGCCGAGAACACGGAGGTCGTCACCGTCGCCTTCTCGATCGAAAAGCGCGTGGGCTTCCCCGTCGTGGGGCGCGTCTTGACGTGAATGTTCGTAAAGGCGATCCCGAGGCCGAAGGTCGGACCCGCCGACTCGATCTCGACGTCGATGCCCTGAGTGGCCGCCATGTTGATGGCCATCTCCTTGGCGCGGTCGTACGGGAACCACACGTAGAGCGCGACGACGAACACGAACACGAACACGCCGACCTTGGCGCCCACGAGACGAAGGCGGCGCAGCGCCTCTGGCGAGAGCTTCTTCATCCCCTACTACTCCTTCTTCGCGCCGTCGTCCGCGCCAGGTTTTTTCTTCGCCTTGTTGTCCTCGCGGATGCGCTCGAAGGCCGTCGCCGTCGCCTCGACCTCGAGTTTCTCGTCCGAGAAGCGCTTCTTGATCGACAGCCGCGTGAAGTACACGAGGCGCGGCGCCGTCTCGAGGCGCCGCAGGAACTTCGTGAGCGACTGCAGATCGACCTCGCGGATCTTGATGTCGACGTCGTGCTCGATGTAGCGGCGGCCCGCGGGTGAGGTCGGGCGCTCGCTCGACTCGGCAATCTGCACGTTCTCCTCGCGCGCGGCCGCCTCGATGTCGCCCGTGAGCTGCGGCGGGTCGACGCCGATGCGCGCCTCCTGCGCGGCGCTGCGCGACTTCGCGTCGAGGTACTCGTCGCGGTGCTTCGCGATCGCGACGAGCGCCTCGCGGACGTCGGCGTTCTCGTCCTCGAGATCGGAGATGCTGCTGAAGACCCACCACGTGCAGAGGATCGTGAGGAGGCCGAGGGTCGTCGCGACGAACACGACGAGGAGCCGCTTCTGGCGCGGCGCGAGCCGCTCCCACTCGGCCGAGAGGTAGGCGGTCGGCCGCGCGAGCACGCGGCGCGCCGCCTCGCGGATCTTCGTGACGGTGTCGGTGAGGGCGCTCATCGCAAGGACCTCACGGGCACTTCGCGGCGATGGTGAGGGTGAACTGCTTGGCGCCGCCCGAGACTTCGGTGATGGAGCCCTTCGTGATCTCTTCGAAGCATTCGATGTCTTTGAGCTTGGTCGCCATCTCGTCGACGGCCGCCGCCGAGTCGACCGTCCCCTTGATGTAGGTCTTCTTGGGGCGAATCTCGAGCTCGGCGATGTCGAGCTTCACCTTGTCGGCGGGCGGCACGCGGCGCGAGATCTGATCGAGCAGGTCGTAGGCCGTCGCTTTTGGCAGCGGCGCGAGATCCTCGCGATAGCCCTTCTTGAGCAGCTGCGTCACCGCCTGCGCATCGGTGCGCGGCTGACCGAAGAGCTCTTGCGTCGCCGTCTTGAGCTGCTTGTCGAGCCCGCGCTTCTCGGCGCCGAGGCTCGAGCGCTTCACGCCGATGTCGATGGCCGCCGTGAGCACGATGGCGGCCGCGAGCGCCGCGAGCCGACCCGCGCGCTGCCGCAACACCGAGAAGCTCGCACGGTAGACGAAGGGACCGCGGCGGAAGTCGATCTCCTTCGAGCCGCGGCTCGCGGCGAGCGCGATCGACGCCGCGAGCGCGTGCGATTCGGACTCGTCGCTCGACGCGGCCGCGACGTCGATGCCGTCGTCTTCGTTGGCGGCGGCCGGCCCCGCGAGCGCGGGGCGAACGGCGAGGAAGCGCGCGGGCACGCCCAGCTCGACCTCGAGGAACGGCAACAGCCCGTCGAGCCGCCCGGTGCCGCCCGTGACGAGCAGCGCGCCGACGTCCGCCTTGGCGGCGGCGCGGAAGCTCGCGAACGTCTGTCGCAGCTCGCGCACGAGCGGCGCGAGCGCCTCGCGCAACACGGCGTCGAGCTTCGCGACGAGCGGCGACGCCGCGGGCGTGCCCGCGGGCAGGAGCTCGGCGTCGGCCCGCTTGGCCTGCTCGGCCCGCTCGTGGTCGGCCTCGAACGCCTTGGCGATGGCCTGCGTGAGGTGCAGACCTCCGCGCAGGATCGTGCGCGCGTACAGCGTCTCGCCGTTGCGGACGATGCAGACGTTCGTGCGCACGTGCCCGATGTCGATGACGGCCTGGCACGGCGGCGGCGACGGCGCGGCCTCGTCGTCGGCGGGAGCCGCGGGCGAGGCTGGCAGCAGCGTGCGGTAGACCACGGGCGCGGCGTAGATCGCGCGCGGGGGCGTGCCCTTCCCCTCGAGCACCGCGATGAACGCCGCGACGTCGTCGCGCTTCGCGGCCACGGCGAGCACGGACGAGCCCTCGGCGGACGTGCCGACGACGAGGTGATCGAAGACGACGTCCT
Organism: Polyangia bacterium; assembly: GCA_036271915.1. Lineage (GTDB taxonomy): Bacteria > Myxococcota_A > Polyangia > Fen-1088 > Fen-1088 > DASZFV01. Next base: position 2,635 of record DATAZS010000126.1, on the reverse strand, counting down.
CGAGCGCGTGAACGATCTGCCCCTCGAGCTCGTAGCCGACAATCTGATCGACCTTGCGCGCGTCGGTGAACGGCAGCTGCATGAGGCGAACGGAGAGCTGGTCGCCCGGCATCGCGAGGTACGGCGTCGCCTCGCGCGCCTGCGAGAAGCCCTCGCGCACGGCCTCGGCCTGGCGCTCGAGGAGCGGCGCGTCGCCCACGGCCACGGCCGTCTCCATGAAGCCCCGCAGCGTCGTCGCGCGGAAGCCCACCTCGAGGAAGGCGAACTTCACCGAGAACGCGCCTAAATCAATGCCACAGATGATGTGCGCCATTTGGGGAGCTATTCCTCGCGCCAGTATCGCAGGACGCCGGCTGCTTTCTCGGCGGCCGGGTTGAGGGTGAGCGGAGACGAGAGAAAGCCGGCCGAGTCGACGATGGCCGTGATCTTCTTCTTGACCTTGCCCGCCTCGCCGACGGCGACGATCTTGTAGACGCGCGGTGAGCCCGTGAAGGCCACCTTGTTGAGATCGCTCGCCGCGATGTTGATGGGCGGCGTCGCCTTCAGGATCTTGTAGCGCGGGTCGTCGGGGCCGACGGCGATCGAGGGGTTCGACATGATCTGCGTGATTGTACCCATGCTGTCGAACCCGCCCGCCGAGGCGCGGTCGCACAAGACCGTCGCGATCGGGTAGAGGCGCGTGTCATCGAGGATCGACGGATCGGTCGGCGGCTTCGTGGGATCGGAGATCGCGGCCGCGCGCAGCACGCCCATGAGCAGCGGCGTGCAATCGCCGCCGCTCTTGTTCGTGAGGGCCGACATGTTGAGCCTGCAGTCCTTGTCGCTCGCGTAGACCGTGAGGTAGGGCTGGAACGCCTCCATGAACGCGTCGGTCACGCCGCGCACCATCTTGAGCTCCTCGACGGTGTCGAACGAGTCGTTGTGGGCGCGGTAGCGGTCCGCTCGATCGTCGTAGTGATAGTCCTCGGTCGAGCCGGACGTGCCCTCGGGCGAGTACATCTGTTCGTCCTGATCGGCCCAGTCGATGATGGCGCGCGCGACGTCGGTGCGCGTCGCGAACTGGCCGTTCGAGTCCGCGTCGGAGAACAGGCGATCGAAGCGACGCGAGAGCATGAGGCCGTTGAGCAGCCGGTAGAGCGTCGCCTGCTGCGTCTTGTTCGACAGCGCGTTGCCGCCACCGCAGTTGATGTCGATCTTCGCGTCCTCGGGCGTGATCTCCGCGTCGAACGTGCCCGACTTGAGGCCGAGTCCCTTGACGCCGTTCGTGTCGATGCCCACGAGGCTGCCGAGGCCCGCGACCTCCTCCTTAGAGCCGCTGAAGAAGCCCATGAGCGGCCCCGCGTAATCCGTGACGCGCAGGCTGAAGCCCAGGCCCATGGGCGCGGCGCTCGTGCCGCCCGCGCCCCCCGCCCCGCTGCTGCCGCCGCTCATGGAGCCGATGAGCTTCTGCGCCTGGCCCATGATGGGATCGACGAACTGCTTCTGGATCTTGATGAGCATGCGCGCGAGGTTCACCGACGACTTCGCGAGGTAGTGCGCGCGTAGCTCGTCGCGCGCGTTGGCGGCCTGCGCGGCGTCGACGTTCGTGCCGTAGGTGAACTGCCCCACGAGCGCGACCATGAGCGCGATCCACGTGAGCACGAGCAGCAGGGCCACGCCCCGCTGCTTGTTCCGTGACCTGGGTTCGGCGGGCTTCTTCATCACTGCGCCAACGGCTGGTACGTCAGCTTCTCGGTCATGACGATGCGGGCGTCCGTCGAGTACGGGACCTCGTTGCCGTTCTCGTCATAGACCGTAAGCGTGATGCGCACGTGCGACGGCATGAAGTCGGCGCCGGGCGTGTGCGTGTTCCACTCGCGCTCCCACTCCTTCTTCCGATAGTCGTAGAAGCTGAACTTCACGCTCGCGACGTCGGGGCACAGGACGTAGGTCTCGCCCAGCAGCGTCTTCGGATCCTCGGCCTGCAGGCGCCGCGTCTCGCGACGCATGAGGTTCGTGACGCGCGGGTTCTCGGGATCGCGCTCGCCGAAGTACGTGATGACGGACGTGTCGCCCTCGGCGAGCCCGCCGCGCAGGCGCTGGTGCGCGAACGCCGAGAACGACAGCTCGTCGACGGACGCTTGGGACGACGACGTCAGGAACGTGCGCGTGTACGCGAGGCTGCTGTTCTCGTTCGCGATGTAGGCCATCTCGAGCTCGCGCGCCATGCGCATGAGCGCGACGCGCACGGTGTGCATGCGGTCCTGCGTCGCCTCGAGCGCGCGCTTGTTGTTCGCCGTCTGGCTGAACGAGCCCCACATGATCGTCGTGATGAACGTGAGGATCGCCATCGCGAGCAGGATCTCGATGAGCGTGAAGCCCGACGCGCGCGCGCGTCCCGCGAGCGGCGCCCTCATTTGATCCCCGTGATGCCCGCCGAGATCCCCGGCAACGCCGACGTCCCCGTCGCGGCCGTGCCGCCCGTGCCGCCCGCGCCCGCCGCGGCGCCGCTGCCGCCCGTGAGCGCGGCGTCGAGCTTCGACGGATCGGTGAGGTACTGCACGACCTCGATCGTCTGGTTGGGGCGCGCCGTCTCGTCCCACGTGACGCGCACGGTGACGCGGCGGACGGACTCCTGCAGACCGAGGCGAATGGG
>DATAZS010000125.1:0-1646 GCA_036271915.1 Polyangia bacterium | reverse complement strand
CGTGGAACGAGATCCGTCACCGCGCGCAGCTCCAGAAGGACTACGGCGACGTGCCGCCCGTCGAGGCGAACGAGGGCCGGCTCGGCCAGGTCATCTTGAACCTGCTCGTCAACGCCGCGCAGGCCATCCCCGAGGGCAGCGCGAAGACCAACAAGATCCGCGTGACGACGCGCGCGCTGCCCGGCCAGCGGGTCTGCGTCGAGGTGCTCGACACGGGCGCTGGCATCCCGGCCGCGAACCTCGAGCGCATCTTCGATCCGTTCTTCACCACGAAGCCTATCGGCGTGGGCACGGGGCTCGGCCTCGCGATCTGCCACCGCATCATCACGGATCTGGGGGGCGAGATGTCTGTCGAGAGCGAGGTCGGCAAGGGCTCGGTCTTTCGCGTCGTGTTGCCGGTCGCGCAAGGCGAGTCTGTCGCCCCGAAGCCTCACGGCAGGGACGAGACGCGGATCGCGCGGCGCGGACGCATCCTGCTCGTCGACGACGAGGTCGCCCTCTGCCGCGCCGTGCAGCGCGCGTTGTCACGTCACCACGACGTCACGATCTCGAACAGCGGGCGCGAGGCGATCTCGCGCGTCGTCTCGGGCGAGCGCTACGACGTGATCGTCTCCGATCTCATGATGCCCGAGGTGACTGGAATGCAGATCCACGACGAGCTGTCGCGCAGCGTGCCCGATCAGGCGAACCGCATGGTCTTCCTCACGGGAGGCGCCTTCACGTCGGGCGCGCGCGAGTTCCTCGACACGGTCTCGAACCCGCGCATCGACAAGCCATTCGAGATGACGAACCTGCTCGCGATCGTCGCGGGGCTCCTGTGACTGCTGCCGTGCGCGCCGTCGGCGTGTTGGTCGCCTTCTCCGTGATCGCCGCGTCGCGCGTGCAGGCGGCCGATCTCGACGCTGGCGACGTACAGGTCGACATGCACGGCTTCGTGAGCCAAGGAGCGTTGATCTCGACGGGCAACAACTACCTGGCCCGATCGAAGCGCGGCAGCTTCGAGTTCACGGAGGTCGGCGTCAACTTCACGACGCAGCTCACGGATCGATTGCGTCTCGGCGTGCAGCTCTTCGCGCACGATCTCGGCCACGTCGGGAACTACGAGCCATCGGCGGACTGGTACTACCTCGACTACCGCTGGCGCGACTGGCTGGGTCTCCGCGCCGGTCGCATCAAGATTCCGTTCGGCCTGTACAACGAGACGAGCGACATCGACGCCGCGCGCGTCGCTGTCCTGCTGCCGCAGTCCGTGTACCCGATCTCGAACACGAACTACCTGCTCGCGCAGACGGGGCTCGAGGCGTATGGCTACATCGATCTTCGGGCCGCGGGTGCCCTCGAATATCGGCTGTACGGCGGCACGGTCTACGTCGACACGAGTGTGGCGCCGACGCTCAAGGACATCGACGTCCCGTACGTCGTCGGCGCGCGACTCCTGTGGGAGACGCCGATCTCCGGTCTGCGTGTCGGCGGCAGCGCTCAGGCGATCCGCCTCGTCTTCGAGTTTCCGCCCAGTCCGGCGGCGCCGACGATGCCGGGGCTCGACGTCGGAGGGACCGTGCTCCTCGGCGTGGCCTCGGCCGAGTTCGCGCGCCACGATCTGCTCATCGCCGCGGAGTTCAGCGAGTGGCGCACGCGCCTCGACA
>DATAZS010000124.1:0-12112 GCA_036271915.1 Polyangia bacterium | reverse complement strand
ATCACCCGAGAGGTGGCGAGCGAATCGCCATCGCGCAAGTGTTGACGCTGGACCGGGCCAGATCAGGTCACGCGCCCGCACTTTTTTGCGTCGCGCTCCACGCCTCGCCGTCGTCTCGAGGTGATCCGCGCGGGCTCACTGGAATTCCGCGGACGTTCCGGCTAGATAATCCGATCCCCATGGCGGAGCTCCCGAAGAACTACGAACCTGCGTCCATCGAGCCGCGCTGGTACGCCGAGTGGACGGCGCGCGGCTATTTTCACGCGGACGCGTCGGCGCCCAAGGCGCCCTTCGCGATCGTGATCCCGCCGCCCAATGTCACGGGCTTCCTTCACATGGGCCACGCCCTCGGCACGACGATCGAGGACATCTTCACGCGGTGGCGCCGCATGGCGGCCTACAACGCCATGTGGCTGCCGGGCATGGACCACGCGGGCATCGCGACGCAGATGGTGGTCGAGCGCGAGCTCAAGGCGAAGGAGGGCAAGACGCGCCACGACCTCGGGCGCGAGGAGTTCGTCAAGCGCATCTGGGAGTGGCGCGAGCGCACGGGCGGCCGGATCCTCGATCAGCTCAAGATGATGGGCGCGTCCCTCGACTGGGAGCGCACGACCTTCACGATGGAGCCGCAGTATTCGACGGCCGTCATCGAGGCCTTCGTCCGACTGCACGAAGAGGGACTGATCTACCGCGCGAAGCGGCTCATCAACTGGTGCGTTTCGTGCCGCACGGCGATCTCCGATCTCGAGGTCGACTTCGACGAGGGCGCGCAGGGCGAGCTGTACGACTTCGCGTATCCGCTGGCCGACGGGTCGGGCGAGATCGTCGTCGCGACGACGCGCCCCGAGACGATGCTGGGCGACACGGCCGTCGCCGTTCATCCAGACGATCCGCGGCACAAGGACAAGATCGGGAAGATGCTCGATCACCCGTTCCTCGACCGTCAGGTGCCCGTGATCGCCGACGCGATCCTCGTCGACCCGAAGTTCGGCACGGGCGCCGTCAAGGTCACGCCCGCGCACGACCCGAACGATTTCGAGACGGGGCAGCGTCACAACCTGCCCATGATCTCGATTTTCGACGAGGCGGGCGTCGTCAACGACGAGGGCGGCGAGTTCAAGGGCCTCGATCGCTTCAAGGCGCGCAAGGCCGTCAAGGCGCGCCTCGAGGAGCTGCGCCTCGCGCGCGGCTCGAAGCCGCTCGTCCACGCCGTGGGCCACTGCCAGCGCTGCGAGACCGTCGTCGAGCCCATGCTGTCGACGCAGTGGTTCGTCAAGATGGAGCCGCTCGCGAAGCCGGCCATCGAGGCCGTCGAGCAGGGCAAGACGAAGTTCGTCCCCGAGACGTGGTCGAAGACGTTCTTCCACTGGATGCACAACATCCGCGACTGGTGCATCTCGCGGCAGCTGTGGTGGGGCCACCGCGTGCCGGCGTGGTACTGCGGCAGCTGTAAGGAGATCACTGTCGCGCGCACGACGCCGAACTTCTGCCCGCACTGCGGCGGCGGATCGGATGTCCTCAAGCAGGACGACGACGTCTTAGACACGTGGTTCTCGTCGTGGCTGTGGCCGTTCGCGACGCTGGGCTGGCCCAACGAGACGCGAGAGCTCAAGACGTTCTACCCGACGACCGTGCTCGACACGGGCTACGACATCCTCTTCTTCTGGGTCGCGCGCATGCTCATGGCGGGCCTGCACTTCATGAAGAAGGTCCCCTTCCGCACCGTGTACCTGCACACGATGGTGACGGACGAGAAGGGCGACAAGATGTCGAAGGTCAAGGGCAACACCATCGACCCCGTCGACGTCATCCAGCAGCACGGCGCGGACGCGCTGCGCTTCGCGCTCGCGTGGCTCACGACGTCGGCTGCGCAGGGCAAGAACATCAAGTTCTCGATCGGCAACGTCGAGGACGCGCGGCGCTTCGCCAACAAGATCTGGAACTCGGCGCGCTATGTCCAGATGAACCTCGACGGCTACGACGCCGATCGCTTCGCCGACCAGGTCGCCGAGGGGCCCGACCGCGCCGAGTTCGATCTGCCCGAGCGCTGGATCTTCTCGCGCGTGCAGCGCGCCGCCGAGGCCGTCGACACGGCGCTCGAGGAGTACCGCATCGCCGACGCCGCGCAGGCCGCGTACCACTTCGTGTGGAACGAGCTGTGCGATTGGTACATCGAGCTCGCGAAGGCGGGCCTCACGCGCGCGCCGGCGGGCTCCGAGGCGCGGCTCAAGATTCAGGGCGCGCTCGTGACGGCGCTCGAGACGGCGATGCGCCTGCTGCATCCGTTCATGCCGTTCCTCACGGAGGAGATCTGGCAGCAGTTGCCGAAGGGCTCGGGCTCGCCCCAGAGCATCATGATCACGCTCTATCCCGTGCGCGACGTGCGCTTCTACGACGACGCGTCCGAGTCGTCGATGGCGCTCGTGCAGCGGATTATCGTCGCGATCCGCGGCATCCGCGGCGAGAAGAACGTGCCAGGTCCCACGAAGGTCGTCGCGCTGCTCGCCGTGACCGACGACTACAAGAAGACGATCCTCGAGGGTTACAAGCTCATCATCGCGGAGCAGGCGCGCTGCAGCGAGGTGCGCGTGCGCCGGTCGGGCGCGAGCTTTTCGGGCGAGTTCTCGCTCGACAACATCGCGACGGCCATGGCGGGCGACGTCGAGGTCATGGTGCCGCTCGACGGCATCGTCAATCCGGGTGACGAGCGCGAGAAGCTCGACAAGGATCTCGCGAAGCTCGTGAACGACCGCGACTACCTCGCGAAGAAGCTGTCGAACCCGAAGTTCGTCGAGCGCGCGCCGATAGAGGTCCTCGACAAGGATCGCGCGAAGCTGGCCGAGCTCAACGCCGCCATCGACAAGCTCCAAGCCGCCCTCATGCGCCTCGGCCCCAAGAAGAGCTGAAAGAGCTGAAGCCCGAGCGCAGGCCGGCTTCGCCGGCCGGCGCGAGCATCGGGGGGCCCGGGGAGCTCCTAAAGAGACCTAAAGCCCGAGCGGAGGCCGGCTTCGCCGGCCGGCGCGAGCGTGGGGGGCCCGGGGACCCTCTCAGGGTCCCCGATCTAATCGCTCGGCGCGATCACGTCGTCGCCGGTTCCGGCGCGCGGGATCGTCCGGTCGTCGGTCTTGTCGGCCTTGCCGTGCTTGCCGGCGCGTTTCTTGGGCGCGGGCTTCGGAGCGGGCGCGGGCGGCGGCGTCACGACGACCGTCGGCGGGGGCGCGGGCGCGGGCGGCGGTGGCGCCGCGAGCAGGTTGGCGATGACGGGCGCGATGTACGGGCGGTAGATCTTGGCGCCGAGCGCCGCGAGCGCGAGCACGACGAGCCCGACGACGGCGGCCTTCACCTGGCCGCCGCGCCTTTGGTGCAGGAGGCGCGATTGCTCGGCGCGCAGCGCGCCGTCTAGGATACCGCCGCTGTTGATGTTGGCGCGCGACGCTCGTGAGCGATCCGTCTGCGAGATCTCCTGCGTCGACGAGCGTACGGACGCCATCGAGCCAGTGGGCGGTCCCGCGGGCGCCAGCGGCGCCGCTGCTTCGACGACGACGAGCGGTTCGTCGGCCTCGTCCATGAAGAGGCCGCGCAGCAGCTTCGCGAGATCGCGGCTCGAGTGCCGCGCCGCGATCATCGTGCGCTCGAGATCGGCCGCCATCTCGGTGGTCGACTGATAGCGCTGCGTCGGATCGACCTCGAGCGCCTTCATGACGATGCGGTCGAGCTCGCGTGGCACGGCGGCGTTGATCGACGACGGCAGCGGGATGGGCGCCGCGAGGAGCTGCCGCATGCGGTTGATGTCGTTCTTGGCCTGGAACAGGCGCGCGCCCGTCATCATCTCGTGCATGACGACGCCGAGCGCGAAGATGTCGATGCGGTGATCGAACGGCTGCAGGTTCACCTGCTCGGGCGCGAGGTAGGCGACCTTGCCCTTGATGAGACCCTTCTTCGCCTCCTCTTCCGCGAACGAGGCGGCGCGCGCGATGCCGAAGTCGAGCACCTTCACCGTGCCGTTGAAGGCCAGCATGATGTTCGTCGGTGACACGTCCTGGTGCACGATCTCGAGCGGCGTGCCGTCCGGTCCCTTGAGCGTGTGCGCGTAGTCGAGCCCCGTGCACACCTGCTTGGCGATGTCGGCGATCACCATGAAGGGCATCGCGCGCTGCTCCTTCTTCAGCTTCGTGAGCAGCTCGCGCAGCGTGACGCCCTGGACGCCCTCCATGGCGATGAAGTACGTGCCCTCAGCCTCGCCGAACTCGAACGTCTGAACGATGTTGGGGTGCACGAGCAGCGCCGAGATCTTCGCCTCACGAATGAACATCTTCGTGAACTCGGCGTTGCCGGAGAGCTGCGGCAGGATGCGCTTGACGACGAGCTCGCGCTCCCAGCCCTGCGGTCCCTTGACGACGGCACGGAACACCTCGGCCATGCCGCCGATGCCGATGCGACCCGTGAGCCGAAAACGGCCATAGGTCGCCGGCACGTCGGCCGCGACCGCGGGCTTAGCCGTGTCGGCAGGGGGGGCCATTGCTGTCTCCCATCGTCATCAAAGAGCTGTGACGTTAGGGTCCAGCATACACGTCCGGGCGCGAAGACGCCTGGTGCGTGGGTGTGCGTTCAGGTCTTACGACGCGCTTCGAAGTGCTGCACGAGCTCGTCGCTTGCGGCGCGCACGGCGCCGTCGAGGACCTCGAGCTCGAAGCGTTCGTCGCCCGTCACGCCGGCAGCGCGTCGGGGGCTCTTGAGGGTCGCCTGGCCCGTCGTCATGAGCAGCATCGCGCCCGAGCGGCGCGCGCTCAAGATGAGGCGCACCGCGCACGACACCTCGAGCCCGTCGGGCCGCTCGACGATCGAGAGGGTGTCGATGCTGCCGTCGACGACATAGCCCTGGGGCGCCGTGAGCAGCCGGCTCTCCGTGAGCGTGCGGAGGTGGTGGGCGACGCGCTCGCGCATGCGGGCGCGCAGCGCGTCCGTCGCGGTCGCGGCGCGCGCGCCCATCTCCTCGATCTCGACCGCGGGAGCGGCGGGGACCCGCGCTCGGATCTGGGCGGGGCGAGCTGCGGCTTTTCGTGGCGTCGGCGCGCGCGCGCCGGCCACGCTTGGCGCGAGCGCGGCGAGCGCGAAGGCGAAGGCGAGCTGGCGGGGACGGACGAGCGAGGCGCGCATGGGGGAGCGTTCGATCGTACGGGTCTCGGCGAGAACCGCAAAAAAGGTGCGTGCGCAGAAAAACTTGCCGACGCAGCGGACCGTCGATTTTCGTCGCGGCTATCGCGCGGGTCCGGTGTCGATCCAGCTCGCGACGGCGCGCAGCTCGTCGTCGGTCAGCGGAGCGCCCGGCGGATCGCGATGGCCGAGCGTCGTGGGCGCGGGCACGTCCGGCGTCGCGCCCGGCAGCAGCTTGCGCAACAAATAGCTGCGCGACGAATCGTTGGGCTCGACGAGGCGCAGATCCGCGCGCTGGCTCGACGGCACGCCGAGGAGCGCGTCGACGGCCTCGGCGTCGCAGAGCGAAAGGCCGGCGGCGGGTCGGGGCAGACACCCGCCGCCGTCGGCAGCGTCAGCAGCTTCGGCTCGGTGGCACGCGCCGCCCGCGCACCGCTGCGCGAAGATCTTCTGCACCGTCGCGTAGGGCGTTTGCACGACGGGCGGCGCGGGGGCCGGCGCCGCCGTCGCCGTGTGGAAAGAGCGCTGCTCGGGTACGGCGGCGCAGCCCTGCAGCGACGCCAGGCTCGCCCGCACGTTGATGTTGAAGCCCAGGTCGGCGCGCAGCCCCCCCGGGTTGCGGAACGTGATCGTCTTGTCGATGAGATCGACGCTGTAGACGCCCGGGAAGTAATAGACGCCCGTCGTGATGAGGACGGCGGCGCCGCCAGCGTCGCCAAGCGTGTTCGGATCGGGATAGTCGTCGAAGCGCAGACTGATCGTCGTGTCGCGCGGCACCGCTTGCGCGTCGGCGATCGGGTCGAACGCCAGCACGCGCAGCGGCTCGCAGGCGCCCGCGTAGGGCTGGACGTCGCGCGGCTGGCTGCAGGCCGCCGCCGTCAGCACGGCGGCCAGAGTGAAGAGGCACGTCCGCGTCGAGCGCGCGCGCGTCGAATCAGCTCTCGCTGTAGAGACGGATCTGCTCGCGCACGACGTCGTCGCTGAGGCCGGTGCGCAGGTAGTCCTGGAGACAGTCGGCGAGCGTGACAATCATGTCCTCCACGCCGCGGTCCTCGACCAGCTTGGCCAGGAGCTTGCGGCCGTCGGGGCCGTCGTCTTCGCGCAGGAAATCGCGAACCATGTCGAGCGTGAGGTCACCGGAGAAGTCAAGTATCGCGTGATCGAGCAGGTAAGCGATAAGTTGTTTCACCGAGACACCTCCAGGGGCCGTTTGGGTACCAAAAAAAACCGGTCTCGCTCATATCGCGGATAAACTCGCTGCGCAAGGGTTGAGGACGATTGAATTAATTGGCGCGCTCCGAAAATGCGCATTCGCGCCGCGATCACTGCCTCACGCGCACCCAGAGCACGCTCGCACGAGCGCGCTCGCAGCTCATCGCAGGAGGATCACCGTTGGCCGTGATTGACCCCATCGTCGCGAGTTGGTACGGTCCGCGTGCTTTGCGGCGTCAACGCGACCTTCGGGCAGGGGCGCTGGCGGTCGGCGCCTTGGTGTTGCTGGCAACGTCGCTGACCTCCGGCTGCGGTCCCATCGAGTACATCAACCAGGTGGGCGTAAAGGCCGCCGGGGCGGTCTCGGCCGCGAAGCTCGCGCAGGCCGATCGCTACGCGCCGTACGAGTACACGGCGGCCGAAGAGTATCTGCACAAGGCGCGCGAAGAAGCCGCCTACGCCGAGTACGAGGACGCGATCGAGTTCGGTCGCAAGGCTGAGGAGCTCGCCAACAAAGGCCGCGCGATCGCCGTCACGAAGCTCTCGCAGAGCGCCGGCGCGTCGTCGTCGGCCACGCCCGCCTCCGAATCGGTCACGCCCGCGCCCTCGGTCCGATCGCAGGACGAAGACCCGAAATGAACCACCTCGGTCTTCGTGTCGCATTTGTTGCCGTCTCGCTGACGGCCGTCGTGTCGGGCTGCGCGGGTCTTCAGCTCGAGCAAGAGGTTCACCAGGTGCGCGCCATCGCCAAGGAGGCGCGCGACAACGGCGCCTACAAGTGCGCGCCACGCGAGCTCGCGCTCGCCGAGACGCACCTCGAGTTCGCGTCGACCGAGCTCGACCAGGGCGACTATTTTCGCGCGCGGGATCACCTGCAGATCGCCGACGAGAACGCGCGTCTCGCGCACCGCCTGTCGCCGCGCGACAAGTGCGCCGCGCTGGCGCCGCCCAAGATCGGCGACAAGGACGGCGACGGCATCCTCGACAACGTCGACAAGTGCCCGAACGATCCCGAAGACAAGGACGGGTTCGAGGACGCAGATGGGTGCCCCGATCCCGACAACGACAAGGACGGCATCCCCGACACGAAGGACAAATGTCCGCTCGAGCCCGAGGACAAGGACGGGTTCGAGGACGCCGACGGCTGCCCCGATCCCGACAATGACACCGACGGCATCGCCGACGTCAACGACAAGTGCCCGCTCGAGCCCGAGGACAAGGACGGCTTCGAGGACGAGGACGGGTGCCCCGATCCCGACAACGACACGGACGGCGTCCTCGACAAGGACGACAAGTGCCCGAACGAGCCCGGCCCGGTCGACAACGGCGGCTGCCCGAAGAAGTACGAGCACATCGTCGTGACGCAGGCGAAGATCGAGCTCAAGCAGAAGATCTTCTTCGACACCAACAAGGCGACCATCCAGCCGCGCAGCTACTCGTTGCTCGACGAGATCGGCAGCGTGCTGCGGAGCCGTGCCACGATGCAGGTGCGCATCGAGGGCCACACGGATTCGAGGGGGACGCGGGCACACAACCTCAAGCTCTCGCAGGCGCGGGCGGACTCCGTCCGTCAGCACTTCGTGGGCCTCGGAATCGAACCAAGTCGCATGGAGGCCCGTGGCTACGGACCTGATCAGCCCATCGAGACCAACAAGACAGCGGCCGGACGCGAAGAGAACCGCCGCGTCGAGTTCATCATCACTCAGCAATAGCGAGGCTTCGCGAATGATTCGTTCGAACAGGGTGACCGCCCGGTTGTCCCTTCGGCTCTCTCTCTTCAGCCTCGTGGCGCTGAGCGCGGCGACGCCATTCCTGATTTCCGGGACGGCTCACGCCCAGGATCAGGCGCTCGTCGACAAGATCGTCTCCATGAACAAGCGGGCGCTCGACGACTACGACACCCTGGAGTGGGACGCGGCGAAGCGGACCTTGCTCGAGGCGCTCGTCGCCGGCAAGAAGGGCGGTCTCGATGGCCACCCCGTGATGGCGCGGACGTACGTTCACCTGGGCTGTGTGTATCTGACGGGCCTCAAGGACCGGCAGAAGGGCGTGCAGAGCTTCATTCGCGCCATCGAGATCGATCCGACGGTGCGCATCGAGCGCAACATGACCGACTCGGATCTCGAAGAGGCGTTCGCTGACGCGCAGAAGCAGGCGAAGCCCAAAGTGGCTGTCGGTGCCGTCGTCGCGCCGGCCGAGGCTCCCGCGGAGACGGCGCCACCGCCGCCCAAGCGCCGCGCGCCCATCATGGAGGACGCTTCGGCGCCCGCGAAGCGCCGGCCCATCATGGAGAGCGACGCGCCGCCGGCGCCCGCGCGCTCGTCGAGCGGCTCGACGGATGACTCGGGCGAGCCGGATCTGCCCGTCCACATCAACGCGCTCGATTGCCCGACGCCTGACGAGGTTCCGCCCGACAAGTCATTCAAGCTCCGCTGCGCCGTCGCGCCGAATCTGGGCGTCGCCAACGTGTTCCTGCTCTATCGCATCCCGGGCAACGAAGAGTTCGGCTCCGTGCAGATGGAGCGCACGCCCAAGGGGTGGTACCAGGGCAAGGTTCCGAAGAAGGGCGTCACGGGCAAGTCGGTGCAGCTCTACTTCGAGGGCCGCAACGGCGCCGGCAAGCCGGTCGTCTCGAACGGCCGCGCCGACAGCCCGAACCTCGTCCTCATCCGCGAAGAGGCCGCCGCGAAGGAGGCCGAAGAGGAGACGGGCGTGAGCGGGCAGGCGCTCGACACCGAGGAGAACCCGCTCGACGACAACGACGAGAACCGCGGCCCGCGCCTCTACCTCGGCAAGGTCGACAAGTCGAAGATCGGCCTCGACACACGCTACGGCAACCGCAAGTGGTGGCTCGGCCTCGGCGTCGGTTCGGGCTTCGGTTACGCCAAAGGCAACGGGCTCGAGACGCGCCCCGATCTGCAGAAGCAGTTCGGGTACAAGGCCGGCGGCGGCTGGGCGGGGCTCGGCCAGCTCGCGCCCGAGCTCGGCTTGCAGCTGACACCCGACTTCGCGCTGTCGCTCGAGGGGCGCAATCAGTGGATCCCGCAGGACTCGAAGTACTCCAAGTTCGTCGCGCACGGCGCGCAGTCAGTCCTGCTGCGCGCGCTGTTTTATACGAAGCAGTCGCGCGTCCGGTTCTACGGCTCGCTCATGGCGGGCGGTGGCGAGGGCTTCCGCTTCGTGCTGTACCCCGATGCGAGCCGTCCGACCTATGGCGACACCGTTCGCGGTGGGCCGTACCTCGCGGGCGTGGGCGGCGGCCTCTACGTCGAGATCTCGCACAGCATCTCTTTCATCACCGAGCTCAACGGTCTGGCGGGCTTCCCGATCTTCTCGGTCGTCGCCGATCTGAACCTCGGCTTTCAGATCAACATCTACTGAGCGCGGCCGCGGCGGACGGCGGACGCGCCGCGGGCGCCTCCGCGACGAGCGACGCCACGAGGTCGGCGAGGCGCGGTCCGAGCGCGCCCCGCGCCTCGGGTGGCAACGCCGGGCTGGTCAGGGCGCCACGCAGGAGATCGGCGTGCGTGCGCAGCGGCCGGCCCGCGGCGGCCTCCCACAGCAGCGCGCCCGCGGCGTACAGATCGCTCGCGGGTGTGGGGCGGGCGCCGCGCAGGCGTTCGGGCGACAGGTACTGCGGCGTGCCCGCGGGACCATCCCCGGTGGGCGCGCCGTCGCGCAGCTCGGCGGCGCCGAAGTCGGCGAGCACGACGTCGCCCGGGGCGCGCACGAGCAGGTTCGAAGGTTTGAGATCGCCGTGCGCGATCCCGCGCGCGTGGACGTAGGCGAGCGTGTCTAGCAGCGACGCCGCCGTGGCGGCGAGCTCCTTCGTGCTCATCGGCGTGCTCGCGAGTCGCGCGCGCAGCGTGCCGCCCGAGACGTGCTCCATGGCGAGCACGCGCGCGCGCTCGTCGACGTCGTAGATCGCGACGACGCCCGGGTGGCGAAGCGCGGCGACGATGCGGCCCTCGGCGAAGAACCGGCGGCGGGCGTCGGCGTGCGCGGCGCTGGCGAGCTGTGGGTGCAAGACCTTGAGCGCGACGTCGACGCCGAGCGTCTGATCCGTCGCGAGGTAGACGACCGCCGTCGCGCCGCGCCCGAGCTCGCGTCGCAGGCGGAAGCGCAAGGTCTCGAGGCCCTCGGGCGACACGAGCGTCTCGGCGGCGCCTCCGGCGGCGGCGGGCGCCTGCGGCCGCAGCGCGCGCAAGCGCGTGCGCGCCTCGGGATCGTCGACGTCGTGTGCGAGCACGCGCTCCCAACGATCGACCGCGGCGTCGACGGCGCCCTCGAGCTCGTCGAGCGTCGCGAGCGCGCGGTGCACGTCGGCCGCGAGCGCGACCGGCGGAGGGACGGCCTCGAAGGCCGCGAGCGCAGCGCGCGCGGCGGCGCGCTCGCCGGCCGCGACGAGGGCGCGCGCGAAGCGCAGCCGCACGCGCGCGTCCGCCGGGTGCTCCGCGACGTAGGCGCGCAGCGCGGCGGCGGCGGTGATCATGTCGCCGGCGCGCTCGGCGCGATCGGCTTGCCCGAGCAGGTCGACGTCGCGCGGCGGTCGCGTCGCCATCACGCCACCTCGAGCGTCACGGGCGTGGCGCCGAGGATCTCGACGACGTCGCCCGCGAGCAGATCGCAGCCGTCGCCCACGAAGTGACCGTCGACGCGCACGGCGACGTCGGCGCGCCGCGAGAGGCGCGGCGTGCCCGCGGCGAGCTCGAGCGTGACGCCGTCGGCGCGCGGTACGACGAGCGCGAGCGCGAGCGGATCGGCACCGACGAGCGCGACGAGATCGCGATCGAGGCCCGCGACGCCACGCAAGACGACGCGCCCGTCGTCATGGGCCGAGAAGCGCAGCGGTGTCGTCGCGCCGAGCGAGATCTCACCGTCGCCCCGCAGCGGAAACCTCCCGTCGACGCGCGCGCCCGCGACGCGCAGTCCGGCGCGCGAGCCGGCGTCTTCGATCGCGAGGCCGTCAGGAGAGGCGACGATCGTCGCGTGCTGGCGCGATACGCCGGGATCGCGCAGCGGGATCTCGGCGAGCGGATCACGTCCGAGCCGCGCGGGCAGGGCGCACACGCGCAGGGTGGCACCCCCGCGCACGCGGAGCGTGACGCCGCGACCGCGCAGCAGGCGCGCCTCGAGGCGGGCCGCCAGCTGGCGCGTGGCCTCGCCGTTCGCGGCGCCCGCGGGCAGCGCGGCCACCGAGGTGATCGCGCGCCGCCGCTCGCCCGCCGCGAGCAGGACGTCGAACCGTCGCAGAACGTCGCTCGCGGCGCGCCGCACGTCGCTTCGCGCGTCGTCGCGCGCGTGGGCGGCTTCCATTCGATCGAGGTCGCCGAGCGCGCCCCAGGCCTCGGCGGCGCGCGCGTCGTCGCCGAGCTCCTCGTGAACCACCGCCGCGCGCGCGTGGTCACCCGCGGCCGCCATGAGCGTCGCCGCGCGACGACGGGCCCGGCGCTCGGCCTCCGTGAGGGCGGCGGCAGGCGCCCGCGCGAGCAGCGCCTCTGCGGCCGCGATGCGTACGACGCGCAGCTCGTCGAAGAGCGAGTCCCGTCCGCCGCGCGGCGCCGGCACGGTCTCGAGGGCGAAGGTCAGCGCGTGCGCGGCGAGCTCGAGCTCCGCGAGTTCGAGGCTCGCCGCGCCCTCGGGCCCCCCCGCGTGCCCGAACAGCAGGACGATCGTGCCCCAGCTGCGCTCGCGCACGAGCCGCGTGATGAGCGCGGGCAGCTCGCGCGAGGCCACGGCCGACCGG
>DATAZS010000123.1:0-14357 GCA_036271915.1 Polyangia bacterium | reverse complement strand
GGGCAGGGGCCGTGCTTGCGGAACGACACGACGTCGACGACATCGGCGTCCGTCTGGCCGCGCAAGACGACGAGCGGCACGCCGCGCCGGATCGCGGCCGGCATGAGGGCGTCGTCGTCGAAGTCGGCGCGCACGACGATCGAGACGCCCTCGAGCGCCTTCACCCACGCCGCGCCATCGGCCGGCCGCGCCTGTCGCTCGACGATGACGTCGGGGTTGGACCCGCGCAGCGCCGACGTCCACGCGCCGGTCTCGCCGCCCACGAGGCGCAACGTCCCCACGCCCGCGGCCGCGAGGTAGCGCGCCACGATCTCGGCGGCGACGCCGTCACCCACGATCAACGCGCGCGCGCGTGCGACCCGCTCCTGACCCGCGGGACCGACCTCGGGCAGCGCGAGCTGACGCGCGAAGCGTGTGGCGGCGGCGGCGTCCATCCGCGCTAGCGGCCGCCCGCGATGGCCGGAACGATCGAGATCTCGTCGCTGTCCTTGACGGGCGTCTCGAGGCCCTTGAGGAAGCGGATGTCCTCGTCGCCCGCGAAGATGTTCACGAAGCGGCGCACCTGGCCGCTGTCGTCGCAGATGCGCTCCTTGAGGCCCGGGTAGGCGCTCTCGAGGCTCGCGATGAGCGCGCCCACGGTCGCTCCCGTCGCGGTGACTTCTTCTTTGCCCTGCGTCAGCTTGCGGAGCGGCGTCGGGATTCGAATGATGGCCATGCGTGTCTCCTTTTGATCGGTGAAGTGACTAGGTCCGACAGGCGGCGTCCGGGTAATCGGCGGCGTCGAGCGCGCGGATGCGCGGCGCCGCGCCGCACACGGCGCACGTCGGGTTGGGGTTGAAGCGAACGGCCCTGACCGTCATGCCGAGCGAATCATACTGGACGAGCCGGCCCGCAAAAGCGGGGTTTTGTCCGCGCAGGATCCGCGCGGCCTCCGCGCCTTGCAGCGCGCCGACGACGCCGGGCACGGGGCCGAGCACGCCGGCCTCGGCGCACGACGGGCCGACGCCCGCGGGCGGTGGCTCCTCGAACAAGCAGCGGTAGCAGGGCTTGCCGCCGGCGGGCACGGTGAGCAGCTGGCCGCCCATGCCGACGGCGGCGCCGTGCACGAGCGGGCGCCGCGCGAGCACGCACGCGTCGTTGGCGACGAACTTCGTCGCGAAGTTGTCGGACCCGTCGACGACGACGGCGTACGCGCTCACGAGCGAGACGGCGCTCGCGGCGTCGAAGCGCGTGGCGTGCGTCGTGACGCGCACGCGCGGGAAGCGCAGCTCGAGCGCGTGCGCGAGCGACTCGACCTTGAGGATGCCGACGTCGGCGTCGCCGTGCAGGATCTGACGGTGCAGGTTGGTCGCGTCGACGACGTCGTCATCGACGACGCCGAGCTCGCGCACGCCCGCAGCGGCGAGCGCGAAGGCCGCGGGGCAGCCCAACCCACCGGCGCCGATGATGAGCGCCGCCTCACTCAAAGTAGGCGTCCGAGGAAAAATATCGCTCGCCCGTGTCGCACAGGATCGTGACGACGGTCTTGCCGGGGCCGAGCTCACGCGCGATGTCGATCGCGATCTTCACCGACGCGCCCGCCGAGATGCCGACGAGCAGCCCCTCCTGGCGCGCGAGCGCGAGCTTGACCCGCTGCGCGTCCTGCTCCGAGATCGCGCGCACGTCCGTGATGACCGAGCGGTCGAGGATGCGCGGCACGAAGCCGGCGCCGATGCCGTCGATGCGATGCTCGCCGGGCTTGCCGCCCGACAGCACGGCGCTCTTCTCGGGCTCGACGGCGACGATGCGCACGTGCGGGTGCTTCGCGCGCAGCACCTGGCCCACGCCCGTGATCGTCCCGCCCGTCCCCACGCCGTGCACGAACGCGTCGGGCGCGCGCGTGCCGAGCTGCGCGAGAATTTCGGGGGCCGTCGTCCGCCGGTGCGCCTCGGGGTTGGCCGGGTTCTCGAACTGCTGCGGCATGAACGCGTTCGGGTTCTCGCGGCAGATCGCGTTCGCGCGCTCGACGGCGCCGCGCATGACGTCGGCGGCGGGCGTGAGGTGCAGCTCGGCGCCGTAGGCCTTGAGCAGCGCGCGCCGCTCGAGCGACATGTTGTCGGGCATCGTGAGGATGAGCTTGTAGCCCTTGGCGGCGCACACGACGGCCAGGCCCACGCCCGTGTTCCCCGACGTCGGCTCGACGATGACCGACTTGCCGGGGCGGATGCGTCCCTCGCGCTCGGCGGCCTCGATCATGGACAGCGCGATGCGATCCTTGAGCGAGCCGCCCGGGTTGAACTGCTCGCACTTGCAGAACACGTCGGCCATCGTCGCGTCGGTGAGGTGACGCAGGCGCACGAGCGGCGTGCCCCCGACGAGCTCCAGCATGTTGTTGACGGCGACGGCCGGCATGGGCGGCGGAGCTTACCAGACGCCTGCTTCGTCGGAAGCGTGGCGCGTGTAACTTTCGCGCGGCGCTGACTAGGGCCGTTCGCCGATCTCGACGATCGAGCAGGCCCAGATGTAGTTGATGCCGAGGGCCTCGGCCCGCGCGAGCAGCTCGTCGCTCTCGGCGCCGGGGTTGACGTAGAGCTCCTGCACGCCCTTCGCCTTGATGCCCTCGAGGACGCCGATGCCGACGCGCGCCGGCAAGTAGAGCGTCGCGCGCTCGACGGGGCCGGGGATGTCGGTGATCGAGGCGTAGGTCGGCAGGCCCTCGACCTCTTTTTCGTTGGGCGTCACGGGGTAGACGGTCCAGCCGCGGCGCAGGTAGGCGCGCACCGCCTTGTTGCCGAATTTGTCGGGCGCGTTCGAGGCGCCGATGACGGCGACGGTGTGCGGCGCTGGGTCGGGCATGCGGTCTATTCTGCCCGACGCCCGCACACGGCGCACACGCCGTCGGCGCCCACGACGCCCACGCACATGCCGTCGTCGCAGAGGCGCCGGTTCGGATCGAACCCGCCGACGGCGGCCTCGCCGGCCGGCGCGTCGCCGCTGCTCGCGTCGAAATCCGAGCTCATGCCGCCGGGCGCTTCCTCGCCCGCGGTGGCCTGCGCTTCGGTGCGCCCGCACACGCGACAGAGGCCGTCGTCGCCGATGACGCCCACGCACGCGCCGTCGGGGCACAGCTTGCGGGAAGAGGGGTCGAATGTTTCGTCTGTCTCGAGCTGCTCGTCCATGCCTTACCGCGTGGGTATCATGGATCGGTCGGGCAGGGGAGTCTCGTCCGCGGGCGGCGAGGTGCGCTGCAGCTCCTCGATGACGAGGTCGATTTGCGCGCCCAGCGCGGCCTCCTCGGGTGTGTCGTGCTTCTCGGGCGTGCGCGGCCGGAAGACGAGGTTCAGCACGGCCGTCGACGCCGAGTCGCTGCGCAGCGTGCGCGGCACCTCGATCGCGAACGCGCCGTCGCGCAGGCAGGCCTCGATGCCCGCGTGGTTCAGCGTCGACGACTGCACGACGACCTCGCCGACCTCGCCGCGCGTAAAATCGATGGCGAGGCGCACTCGTCCCGTGAGATCGCGCTCGGCGGGCGTCGCCGCCGCGCGGTTGAGGTAGCAGGCCCGCGCGCGCGGCATGAACGCGAGCGCGAGCGTGTTGCGCACCACCGTGCGATCGAGCGCGCCCGTGACGACGGCCTCCGCGGGCCGCGACGGGGCGGGGACGGGCTCGACGAGCGCGACCAGATCGTCGGTCGTGAGGAGGCGCGTGCCGAGGTCGCCGCCCGCGAGCGCTCTCATCGCCGCGGCGTCGATCGTCTGCGGGCGGAGCGGCAAGCGCAGCGGCCCCGTCGACGTCGCGACGAGCACGAAGGCGCCGCGCGGCTGCTCGAGCTTCACGAGCACGGCGCGTCCCTGGCCGGGCGCGAGCGCGTCGGCGACGAGGCGTGCGCCGCCGCCCGTGTCGAGGCGCACGTCCGCGAGATCGCCGCCCGACGCGAGCGCCGCGAGCGCCGACGGCAGCCCGTCGTCGAGCTCGTCGGTCGCGAGCTCGCGCAGGACGCCGGCGTGCGCGGCCGCGAGCGCGCGGAGCGCGGCGACCGACGCGCGCGCCGCGGGCTCGTCTCCCTTCGGCCGTACGACGAACGCGGCGACGGTGACGTCGACGCCCGCCGTGGCCCCGAGCGCGCCCGTGAGCGCGGCGCCGACGGCCCGCTCGGGCAGCGCGCCGTCGGTGACGATCGCGAGCAGCGTGCGCGGCGCGAACGCGGTCGCCTCGCGGCGCAGGAGCGCGCCCGCGTCGCGCAGCGCCGCGATGAGATCGGTGCCGTTCGCGAGGCGGTCGGGGACGAGCTCGGCGTCGAGCGCGCCGATCGCCTCGCGCGTCGCGGGACGGCTCATCGGGAACAGGCGGCGCGTGCCGCGGTCGAAGAAGAGCGCGTCGAAGCGCGTCGCGGGCGGCAGCGCTTCGAGCAGCTTGCGCGCGAGATCTCGCTCGGCGGCGAGCCCCGGCAAGCCGACGCTGCGCGAGCGATCGATGAGCAGCAAGACGCTCGGCGGCGGCGCGAGCGGGACCCGTCGCTGGCGCGCCTCCGCGACGACGGCCGCCAACGTCTCGTGCTTGCCCGCGCTCTGGGCCGTCACGAGGCTGCCCGCGAGCGCGAAGGCGCGCGCGGGCGCGGACGCCGCCGCGGGCCACGAGATCTCCCACGCGCCGCGCGTCGTCGCACGTCCGCGCGCCGTGGGGCGCGCGCCGCCGCCCAGGCGTGACTGCGCGCCCGCGATCTCGACGTCGGTGGCGCCCGCGACCTCGACGTCAGGCGCCTTCGCGAACGAGACGACGATGTCGGCGGGCACGGGCACGCGCTCGGGCGCCGCGGGAAAACGAAGGCGTTCGCGGCCCTCGGCGACCACGACGAGCGCCGCGAAGCGATAGCGCACGTCGATCGACGCGCCCGGGGCGGCGAGCGCGCGCAGCCGCAGGCGCGTGCCCTCGTCGAACGGCACGCGCGTTGGGGTCACGCCGCGCGCCGCGAGGCGATCGACGTATACGTGCGTCGCGCGATCACTGTCCGTCGGCGCTGGCGCGCGCCACTTGCCGGCGTTACCAAACTCGACGTCGACGAGCGCGGCGTGCTCGGGCAGCGCGACGTCGAGCAGGCGCTCGCCGTCGGGCGTTTCGCCGGCAGCTTCGTCGGGCGCCAGCGGCCGCGTCACCTGCACGACGGCGACGGGCCCGCGCACGTCGACGACGATCTGTTGCGTGGGCGTTGCGGCGACGGCCGTCGCGAACCACAGCGGCGCGCCCAGCAAGGCCGCCGCGAACGTCACGTGAACCCCTTGCCCGCGAGATAGATCTCGATGCTCTGCGCGCGCGAGCTCTCGGGCTTGAGCGTCTTCACCTCGGCGAAGCGCGCCGCCATGCGCTTGCGCAGGCCCTCGAGATCGGGTCCCTGGAAGATCTTGCCCACGAACGCGCCCGTGGGCGCGAGCAGCCGCTCGGCGCGCGCGAGCGCCTCCTCGAACAGCGCGGCCGACCGCGCCTGGTCCGTCGCGCGCACGCCCGTCGTGTCGGGGGCCATGTCCGATAGGACAACGTCGAAGGCGTTCAGTTCCCCCAGCAGCTCGGCGTCCGTCGTCGCGTAGATGTCACCGCGCAGGACGCGCGCGCCGGGCAGCTCCTGCTGCAGCGGATCGCGGTCGATGCCCACGACGGCCCCGTGCTTGCCCACGACGCCGAGGGCGTACTGCATCCACGACCCGGGCCGGCAGCCGAGATCGAGCACGCGGTACCCCGGCCGCAGCAGCCGGATGCGCTGGTCGATCTCCTCGAGCTTGTAGACCGAGCGCGCCGCGAACCCCGCCTCGCGCGCCTTCTTGAAGAAGGCGTCGTGACGGTGGCGTGGGTCGCGGAGCTTGGACAGAGGATGTCTCCTCTTCCTGTGGCGAGGGCGCTACTTCTTGGCGCCCGGAGCGCCCTTCTTGGACGCCTTCATCGGGTTCTTCGACTCGATCTCTTTGATCTGGCGCGGCACGACGTACTTCTTGATGTCCTTGACGCTGCCCTTGATAAGGACGAGGCCGTTCTGGCCGCCCGGGACCGCGCCCTTGACGAGCACGAGATCCTTGTCGGCGATCACCTGGACGACGACGAGGTCGATCGAGGTGTTCTTGACGTTGCCCATGAGGCCCGACATGCGCTTGCCCTTGAACGTGCGGCCCGGCGTGAGGCGGCAGCCGATCGAGCCGCCGTGACGGAAGAACTCGTGCGTTCCGTGCGTCGCCGAGTCGCCCTTCATCTTGTGGCGCTTCATGACGCCCTGGTAGCCCTTGCCCTTGCTCGTGCCGACGACGTCGACGACGTCGCCGACCTTGAAGATCTCGTCGGCCTTGAGGACCTTGCCGACCTCGTACTTCTCGAGATCCTTCGCCTCGAGCCGAACCTCGCGCAGGTGGCGCAGCGGCTTCTCGACGCCGACCTTCTTATAGAAGCCCGTCTCGGGGCGCGTCGCGAGGCGCACGGGCATCTCCTCGAAGCCGAGCTGAACGGCCGAATAGCCGTGCTTCTCTTCAGTGCGTTTTCCCACGACGACGCAGGGGCCGACCGAGACCGCGGTGACTCCGAGGGCGGTGCCGTCCTCGTGAAAAACCTGGGTCATTCCAATCTTGCGGCCCAGCAGGCCCATCTTGAGTGACATGAGGAACGGCTCCTTTGAAACGTCTGATCCGAAAAGCGCGTGAAAGCGGGGGTTTATAATCCGGGCGCGTCCCGCTGTCAACGCACCTTTACTCGCGCAACCACTGACGAAATCCCATGCCGGTCTCAGCCATGCCTGCTAGATGTCCTTCATGACGGCGAGGGAGGGGGGGAAGGCAGGCTCGCCGCGGTCGGGGCGCGCACTCTACATCGCCTTCGCCGCCGTCGCGGTCGCCTTCGTGTTGTCGACGGCGATCTCGGAGTACGCCGACGTGCGCATCCAGCGCGCCGCGAGTCAGATCACGGGGTCGACGGCGCCCGGCGTGGCCCACCTCGCGACCCTGCGCGGTGAGATCCGGCGCTACGAGCTGCTCGCCGACGACCTCGTCGACACGGGCGTCGACGGCGTGCGAAGGCCGCCGTCGCTCGAGCTCGAGCGCGCCCACGCCGCGATCGACCGCGCGTGGAGCGACTACGGCGGCATCGTGCTCGCGCCCGAGGAGCGCGGGCTCGCGAGCGACACGGCCGTCATCGAGGCGAAGCTCGACGCCGCCATCCTGCACCTCGAGAGAGACATCGCGCGCGCGGCGTGGTCGGAGGCCCGCACGACGCTCGCCACCGAGGTGCGGCCCGCGACCGAGCGGCTCGACGGGATCTTGCTGCGCCTCATCCAGCGCCACGCCGATCGCGGCGCCTTCCTCGCGCGGCGCATCGAGCGGCTCGGGCGCGAATCGATCGCGCTCGCCGTCGGGCTCGACGGCGTGAGCGTGTTGCTCGCGATCTTCGCGGCCCTCATGGTCGTGCGGGTCGTGCGCGGGTACACGGACCTCGTCGAGCGCCGTGCCGAGGAGCTCGAGCTCTTCGCGGGGCGCGTCGCACACGACGTGCTCGGGCCGCTGGGCGCCGCCAGCCTCGCGCTCGACGTCGCCGCGCGGGACGTCGCGCCCGACAGCCGCACGGCGCGGCTCGTGGGCTCGGGGCGCGCGGGCCTGCGCCGCGCGCGCACGATCGCGGACGCGCTGCTCGAGTTCGCGCGCGCGGGCGCGCGGCCCACGCCCGGCGCCAGCGTCGAGGTCGGCGAGATCGTGCGCGCCGTCGTCGACGAGGTCGAGCCCGAGGCGAAGTTGCGCGGCATCGTCGTCGAGGTCGAGCTCGCGGAGCCGGGCGCCGTCGCGTGCGGCGCGGGCATCCTCACGTGCGTCGTCTCGAACCTGCTGCGCAACGCGGTCAAGTACGTGGGCGACGGTGCGGGCAAGCACGTCCGCGTGCGCGCGCACCGGAGCGGCCCCTGGGTGCGCCTCGAGTTCGAGGACGACGGCCCCGGGCTGCCGACGGCGCTGGGCGCGCAGATCTTCCAGCCCTACGTGCGCGGCCCCAGCACGGGCAAGCCCGGCATCGGCCTCGGCCTCGCGACCGTCAAGAAGATCACCGAGGCGCACGGCGGGCGCGTCGACGTGCGGTCGGCGCCCGGCCTCGGCTGCCGCTTCGGCGTCGAGCTGCCGTGGGCGCCTCGAGCCGCGAAGCCGGCGGCTTCAGACGGCGCGAAGCTGGCCGTGCCCACGAGCGACGCACACGAGGAGGTAGCGCTCGATTCGACGGCCGAGATCGCGCCGGACGCGAAGGCGGAGCTTGAAGAGAAGGCCGGCGCGGAAGAAACCATTGATCGGCACCTGCAAGCTCCCTAGGCTCGCCGCCTTCATGACGACGGAAGGCGCGAGGGGCGCGTGAGCGAGCAAGACGTACGACGCCCGATTCGGATCCTGCCGGCGGCCCTCGCCGATCAGATCGCGGCGGGCGAGGTCGTCGAGCGGCCCGCGTCGATCGTCAAGGAGCTCGTCGAGAACGCGCTCGACGCGGGCGCGCGCCGCATCGACATCGAGGTCGAGGCGGGCGGGCGCCGGCTCGTGCGCGTCGTCGACGACGGGTGGGGCCTGGCGCCCGACGACGCGCGCCTCGCGCTCAAGCGCCACGCGACGTCGAAGATCGTGGCCGCCGACGATCTGTGGGGGCTCGCGACCTTCGGGTTCCGCGGCGAGGCGCTGCCGTCGATCGCGGCCGTGTCGCGGCTCACGCTGTCGTCGCGGCCGCGCGGCGCGGGCGACGGCTATCGCCTCGTCGTCGAGGCGGGCATCGAGACCGACGCGCGCGAGGCCGGCGTGCCCGTGGGCACGCAGATCGAGGTGCGCGACCTCTTCTTCAACACGCCCGCGCGCGCGAAGTTCCTCAAGTCGGAGAGCACCGAGGAGGCGAACATCTACGAGGCCGTCCTGCGGCTCGGCATCGCGCACCCCGATGTTCACCTGCGGCTGCGCAGCAAGGGGACGGTGCGGTTGGATCTGCCGCCGCACCGCGATCTCGCGGAGCGCGTGCGCGCGGCGCTCGCGCGGCGGGGCGCGGGCGCGCTGCACGAGGCCCGCGGCGAGGAGGGCGGCCACCGCGTGCGCGCGTTCCTCGCCGACCCCGACGCCGCGACGACGACGGCGCGCAACACGTACCTGTTCGTGGGTGGCTTCGTCGGCGGCGACGGCGAGCGCGGCGGCGGCCGCGCCGTGCGCGATCGCGCGCTGCTGCACGCCGTCTCGCAGGCCTACGGCACGTTGATCGAGAAGGGGCGGTACCCGCTCGCGGCGCTGTTCCTCGACGTGCCGGGCGACGAGCTCGACGTCAACGTGCACCCGCAGAAGCTCGAGGTGCGCTTCTCGCGGCCGCAGGAGGTCTACGGCGCCGTTCGCCACGTGCTGTCGGCCGCGCTCGCGCGCGCGCCTTGGCTCGAGGAGGCGTCGACGCTCGGTTCGCGCGCGCAGCCCGTTCGCACCTTCACGTTGCCGCCCAGCCGCGGCGCGCGCGCGTCGTCGGGCGCGGGCGCGTGGTCGGCCGTGGCGTCGACGCAGGCGGCGCTGCCGCTGCGCGCGCGCGACGTCGCGCGCGACGACGCCGACTTCGCGCCGCCCGATGGCGCGTTCACGGCGACGCCGCGCGCCGCCGACGGGCCCGCGCCCTTCTTCGCGAGCCTCGCGTACATCGGCCAGCTCCACCGCACCTACCTCGTGTGCGAGAGCCAAGGGGATCCGGCGGAGCTCATCTTGGTCGACCAGCACGCGGCGCACGAGCGCGTCGCGTACGGACGCCTCGTCGCGGCGCACGGACGCCGCGAGGTGCGGCGCCAGCGGCTGCTGTTCCCGCTGCCCATCGAGGTCGACGAGGCGGCGGCGGCCGTCGTCGAGGGCGCGGGGCAGGCGACGCTCGACGCGCTCGGCTTCGAGGTCGAGCGCGCGGGTCTGCGGACCGTGCGCGTGCGCGCCGTGCCCGAGATGCTCAAGGACGCCGACCCGAAGCCGCTCCTGCGCGACGTGCTCGGCCAGCTCGCCGAGGGCACGCCCACGGCCGAAACGCTCGAGGGCATCGAGCACGTGCTCGCGACGATGGCCTGCCACAGCGTCGTGCGCGCGGGCGACGTGCTCGGCCGCAGCGAGGCCGTGGGCCTGCTCGCGCAGCTCGACGGCGTCGACCTGCGCTCCCATTGCCCGCACGGGCGCCCCGTCATGCTGCGGCTGCCGCTCGGCGAGATCGAGCGCCGCTTCGGACGCGTGTGACGTGACGCAGCTGCATTTCTTGGCGATCCTCGGCCCCACGGCCTCCGGCAAGAGCGGGCTCGCCATGGAGCTCGCGCGGCGAATGGGCGGCGAGATCATCTGTTGCGACTCGCAGCAGGTCTACGTCGGCATGGACGTCGGCACGGCGAAGCCTACGCCCGCCGAGCGCCGCGAGATCCCGCACCACGTGCTCGACGTCGCGCGCCCCGACGAGGCGTTTCACGCCGCGCGCTGGGCGACCCTCGCGCGCGCGGCGCTCCACGACGTCGCGACGCGCGGCCGCGTGCCCATCGTCGTCGGCGGCACGGGCCTTTACTACCGCGCGCTCAAGACGGGCTTCTTCGCGGCGCCGCCCCCCGATGCCGCGATCCGCGCGCGCCACCGCGCAGAGGCGGACGCGCTGGGCGTCGAGGCGCTGCACGATCGCCTCGCGGCCGTCGACGCGTCAGCGGCGGCCGGCATCGGGCGCCGCGATCTCATGCGCATCAGCCGCGCGCTCGAGATCTACGAGCAGACCGGCGTGCCCATCACGACGCTGCGGCGCGAGGCGGCGCCCCCCGACGATCTCGCGCCGCGCGCGGTCGTCCTCGATCCGCCGCTGCCCGAGCTGCGCGCGCGCATCGAGGCCCGCGCGCGCCAGATGTTTGTCGAAGACGGCTTCGTCGACGAGGTGCGCGGTTTGCGCGCCGCGGGCTACGGCCCGTCGCTGAAGCCGCTACAGGCGCTCGGCTACCAGCAGGTAGGCGCGCTGCTCGACGGCGCGTGCACCGAGGCGGAGGCGCTCGCGGCCACGATCGCGGCGACGGTCTCGTACGCGCGCCGGCAACGGACGTGGTTCCGCAAGGAGGCCGCGATGGCGCGGCTGCCGGCGGCGCCGCCCGCCGACGCGCTCGTCGCGGAGCTGAACGCCTCATGAACAACAACAATGAAGCCGCGCCCGAACGCCCCGATCACGAACCTCCCGACCCGCGCGCCGGGTGCGTCTTTTGCGCCATCATCGCGGGCGCGCGCGCCGCGGACTTCGTGATCCGCCCCGAGGACGACTCCGGCGCCGTCGCTGGCGTCGTCGCCTTCTTGGACGCGAAGCCGCTGTTCAAGGGCCACGTCCTCGTTGTGCCGCGCGCGCACCACGAGACGCTCCCCGACGTGCCCGCCGACGCGCTCGCGCCCCTGTTCGGGGCCGTTCAGCGGGTCGCGCGCGCCGTCGAGGCGGGTTTGGGCGCGCACGGCACCTTCGTCGCGATGAACAACAAAGTCTCGCAGAGCGTCCCGCACCTTCACGTCCACGTCGTGCCGCGGCGCCGAAAAGACGGCCTGCGCGGGTTCTTTTGGCCCCGCGAGCCCTACGCCTCCGACGCGGAGCGCGAGGAGTTCGCAGCGCGCATCCGGGGTGCGTTAAGATAGCGGCCCTCAGATGGCAGACAACACCGCCCACGCCGCCGCGCCCGAAGTGCCGGCGCTCGACTTCGAGCGCCCCGTCGTCGACCTCGAACGCAAGATCGAGGAGCTCGTCCGCGTGAGCGGCGACGCGCCCGAGCTGCGCCCCCAGATCGAGCTGCTCGAGGCGCGCGCGCGCGAGCTGCAGCAGGGGATCTTCGCCGAGCTCACGCCGTGGCAGAAGGTCCAGCTGTCGCGCCACCCCGCGCGCCCGTACACGCAGGACTACATCGATCGCCTGTTCCCCGGCTTCATCGAGCTGCACGGGGATCGTCGCTTCGCCGACGATCCCGCGATCATCGGCGGCTTCGGCACGTTCGACGGCACGCCCGTGCTCGTCGTCGGCCACCAGAAGGGCCGCTCGACGAAAGAAAAGGTCCGGCGCAACTTCGGTCAGCCCAAGCCCGAGGGCTACCGCAAGGCGCAGCGGCTCATGGAGCTCGCGGCGCGCACGCGCCGGCCCATCATCTGCCTCATCGACACGCAGGGCGCGTACCCCGGCATCGACGCCGAGGAGCGCGGTCAGGCCGAGGCCATCGCCAAGAACCTCGAGGTCATGGCGGGCCTGCCCGTGCCCATCGTGTGCGCCGTCATCGGCGAGGGCGGCTCGGGCGGCGCGCTCGGCATCGGCGTCGCGAACCGCATCCTCATGCTCGAGTACTCGACGTACTCCGTGATCTCGCCCGAGGGGTGCGCGTCGATCCTGTGGCGCGACGACGCGAAGAAGCCCGAGGCGGCCGCGGCCATGAAGATGACGGCGAGCGATCTCGTGCGCCTCGGCGTCGTCGACGAGATCGTGCCCGAGGCGACGGGCGGCGCGCACCGCGACCACGACCTGACGGCGCGCAACCTGGGCGACGCGTTCCGCCGCCACCTCGCCGAGCTGCTCGTCATGTCGGGCGAGGCGCTGCGCGCCGACCGCTACGCGAAGTTCCGCCACATGGGCGCGTTCGTCGAGTCGGGCGACAAGGCCGCGCTCGAAGCGCAGGCGCAGGCCGTTGCCGACGGCAAGTCTTCCGGCGGTGAGTAGGCACCCGTGGCGGCCGACGAGCGCGCGCGGGCGGACGCCGCGCTGATCGGCGAGGCCCTGCGGCTCAACACCCGTTACGTCGACGAGGTCGTCATCGCCTGGAACCTCTGCCCGTGGGCGGAAAAGGCGCTCACGGCGGGCCAGGTGCGCCAGCACGTGCAGCTCGACGAGGCGCCCGCGCCCGAGGACGTGCTGCCGTTCCTCGACGCGTGCGACGCCGCGCCCGACGTCGCGATCGGCCTGCTGATCTTCCCGCGCCTCGAGACGCGCGCCGCGGCCTTCGACGCCTTCGCCGAGCGCGTGCGCCGCGCCGATCACGCGCGACGCCCCGACGCCGCGACGACGCCGCCCGCGCCGGCGTTCCTCATCGCGGCCTTTCACCCGGCGGCGCCCGTGACGTTCACCACGGCGCCGCAGCTCGTGTCGTTCGTGCGGCGCACGCCCGACCCGACGCTGCAGCTCGTGCGCACGTCCGTTCTGAGGCGCGCGACGGGCGAGGGGCCACGCGTCTCCGACGACGTCACGCGCCGGAACTTCGAGGCGGTGAGCGCG
This sequence comes from Polyangia bacterium, assembly GCA_036271915.1. GTDB lineage: Bacteria > Myxococcota_A > Polyangia > Fen-1088 > Fen-1088 > DASZFV01. The sequence goes on along the minus strand of DATAZS010000123.1, from coordinate 1,133 downwards.
CGCGGCGCCGACGCGCTCGACGCCGTCCTGCGCGACATTCGCCGAGATCGCGACGACAGCTACGCGCGCCTCGGCACGACGATTGCTCGAACGCCGGCCTTGGTATGACTACCGCCAACAAGCCGCCCACCGAGCCTCCCGCGAAGCCGCCCGACGCGAAAGGTCCGCCCATGCGCGGTCTCGAGCGCGGCGAGAACGTGGGCCGCTTCGTCCTCATCGGCCTGCTCGGCCGCGGCGGGATGGGCGAGGTGTACGCCGCCTACGACCCCGAGCTCGACCGCAAGGTCGCCGTCAAGATCTTGCACGCGCGCTCCGAGGACGGCGAGGCGCGGCTGCTGCGCGAGGCGCAGGCCATCGCGAAGCTGCAGCACCCGAACGTCGTCGTCGTCTACGACGTCGGTAAGTTCCTCGACACGGTCTTCATCGCGATGGAGTTCGTCGACGGGAACACGCTCGGCTACTGGATGCACGCCGCCGCGCGCCCGTGGCGCGAGACGCTGCGCCTTTATCAGGCCGCGGGACGCGGGCTCGCCGCCGCGCACGAGCTCGGCATGGTCCACCGCGACTTCAAGCCCGACAACGTCATGCTCACGAAGGACGGCCAGATCCGCGTCATGGACTTCGGCCTCGCGCGCCAGGTCGCCGAGGGTCCCGGCAACCCGCTCACGATGAGCTCGATCCGCGACGCGCGCGCCGAGGCGATGCTCGCCGCGGGGCGCGGCGACGGAGACCTAGACCTGCAGGCGACGCGTCTGCTGCGGGCGCCGTCGACGGACACGATGGAGGCGTCGACGGGCGGCATGCTCAGCCTCAAGCTCACGCGCACGGGCGCGCAGGTAGGCACGCCCGCCTACATGGCGCCCGAGCAGTTCACGCCCGGCAGCGCGACCGACGCGCGCACCGATCAGTTCAGCTTCTGCATCTCCCTTTACGAGGCGCTCTACGGCGAGCGGCCGTTCGAGGGCGAGACCATGGTCGCGCTCACGGCGGCCGTGCTGCAGGGGGAAGTGAGGCCGCCGCCCGTCGGGACGAAGGTGCCGAGCTGGGTGCGGCGCGTGCTCCTGCGCGGCCTGTCGACCGATCCGGCGAAGCGCTTCCCCACGATGAAGGCGCTCCTCGCGGCGCTCGACGAC
>DATAZS010000122.1:0-7446 GCA_036271915.1 Polyangia bacterium | reverse complement strand
GTCGATCGAGACGAAGCGACGCTGGTGGCGCACGCGCGCGAGCGCCTCGTTGAAGGCGATGCGACAGAGCCACGTCGACCAGCGGGCCGCGCCGTGGAACTGGTCGAGGTGCGTGAACGCCGAGACGTACGCGTCCTGCATGGCGTCCTCGAGCTCGGCGCCGTCGCGCAGGACGGCGCGGATCGTCCGGTAGACGCGCCGGTTGTTGCGTCGCATGAGCAGCTCGAACGCCGCGGGCTCGCCCGCGCGCGCGCGGTCGGCGAGCGCCTCGTCGGACGGGTCGAGCGTCGTGGTCGGGTCGTCGAGCATCGGGGTCGGCATCGGCGTCTCGCACCTTAGAGAAGGAAGCGCGCCCGAGGTGACGAGAAATCTGGAGCCGCCGCGGCGAGGACGCACGTGGTGGGCGCAAAACGCCAGGGTGGCGCGCGAATGAGCCGTTTTCCCCGCGTTTTCATGCGCGCGACGTTCGCCGCGGGCACTGGCTTTCGAGGGCACGCCGTCGGATGGCGCGTGGGAGTTTTCGGATTTTCGCGCAGCGGCTCGCTCGGACGCGTGGACTCGGGCGCGTCGGGCTGAGCGCGCCGCGGATCACTCGGGCCTGCCCCCTAAGATTTTTTCGACGAACGGCGGAGCAGCGGCACTCACTCGAACGGAAGCAGCGCCGTGCGACTGCCGCTCGCGCGCTTCCGTCTCGAAGGGGAATAGATGACGAAGAACATCTCTTGGCGCCGACACGCCCTCTTGCTCACGGCGATCTCGACGGTCAGCCTCGCGTGCGGATCGTCTGGTTCTGGGAAATCCGGCACGGCAGGCGCGGGCGGCGCCGACGCCGCCGCGAGCTCGTCGGACACAGCGGGCGCTGGCGGCAGCGCCGGCGCGTCGGCGGCGGCTGGCGCCACGGGCACGGCGGGCGCGGGCGCGGGCGCGGCGGGCACAGGCACGGCGGGGGCGTCGATCGGCGCGGGCGGGATGGCGATGACCGTCGTCGACGCGGGCGCGCCCGATGCGGCGTGCCCCAAGGCGCTCGAGATCTTGTTCTCGACGATGTACTCCGCCTATGACGGCGTGCACACGTTCCAGATCCCCGCCGTCGTCAACGGCCTCGATCCCACCGAGATCCAGATCGAGTGGAGCGCGTCCGATCCCTCGATGGTCAACATGCAGCTCGATCCGTCGACGGGCGGCGTGATGATCACGACGCAGAAGGCGGGAAATGTGACGATCTACGCGCAGGCCGGCGGTCTGTGCGGCGAGGCGCCGCTCAGCATCACGGCGGCGACGCCCGCGCAGTGGGAGCAGGGCAACACGCGCTACAACAGCGGCGTCATCATCGACAACCTCGGGCAGACGCGGCACATGGCCGAAGGCGGCGTCGACGCCGAGTGCACGAGCTGCCACGGCGACACGGCTTCGGCCGGTCCCTTCAAGACCGTGCAGCACACGCCCGAGCAGACGGGCGGATTCAGCGACGCCGATCTGATTAGCATCTTCGAGAAGGGCATCGTCCCCACGGGCGGCTACTTCGACGCGACGATCGTGCCCTACGCCACCTGGCAGACGTTCCACCATTGGGACGTGGGCGACGCCGAGCAGGGCTTGGTCGTTTATCTGCGGTCGCTCGTGCCCGCGGCGCAGACGGGCTCGGCCAACTTCGGCGGAATGTTCTCGCGGCCCGGGCGCGACGGCGGCATGGGCGGCCGGCCCGAAGGTGGCGTACCGCCTAACCGCGACGCCGCGGTGTCGCAGTGATCTCGGTCGGCTGACGCGAAGGAGCCTCCGAGATGAATCGCCGTGTTTGGGTCGCCCTCGTGGCGGTGCTCGTCGGCTGCGGCACGAGCAAGCCGTCGTCGCTGGTCGATGGATCGTCTGACCAGTCGACCGACGACGCTGATGCATCGAAGAAGACGGACGCGCGCGACGCCGCCGAGGTCTCGGAGGCGGGAAAGGTCGACGCGCCGGCCGCGGCCTCGGCTGACGCGTCCGGGGTCTCCGACGCGGGCGCGACGGACGCCCTCGCGGACGGGCGCACAGACGCGAGCGAGGTGAGCGCTCTCGGGATCACGACGCTGCCCGTTCCGGCGTCGTGCGCCGGCGCGGCCGTTCCGCCTCTCTCGCTGTTGTGCACGGGGCTCTACGCCGACATCACGACGAAGACGATCGCGCCGGGGATCGCGGCGTACACGCCGGCCGTCTCTCTGTGGGCCGACGGCGCGACGAAGCAGCGTTGGATCTTCCTGCCCGCGGGCATGAAGATCGACAACTCGAACCCGAACGAGTGGATCTTCCCGATCGGCACCAAGGTCTGGAAAGAGTTCAGCCGCGACGGGATCCGCGTCGAGACGCGCCTGTGGCAGAAGGTCACCGCCACCTACTGGGTCGACACGGCCTACCAGTGGAACGGCGACGAGTCGGCGGCGACGGCGACCGATGGCGGCGACATCCCGTGGGGTGACGGCGGGACCTATCACATCCCGACGCCCGACGAGTGCCAGCAGTGCCACCGCGGCCGCACGGATCGCATCCTGGGCTTCGAGCAATCGCTGCTCGGCATGGCGGGCGCCGAGGGCCTCACGCTCGGCGTGCTCGCGAACCAGGGTCGGCTCACGACGCCGCTCGCCGTGCAGCCGCCGCTCGTCGTCGGCGACGACGGCACGGGGCTCGCGGCGCCCGCGCTCGCGTGGCTGCACGTCAATTGCGGCACGACCTGCCACAACCGCAACGAGGGCGCGGCGGCCTTCGCGACGGGCCTCTTCATGCGCCTCGATCCGACGCAGCTCGACGGGCGCTCGGTGAAGGGCTTCGACACGCTCACGACGACGATCGGCGTCGCCGCCGTGTCGCCGTCCTTCAAGGGCAAGACGCGGATCGTCCCCAAGGATCCGACGCGCAGCTTGCTGTATCAGCTGATCTCGCACCGCGGGACCGGCGTGCAGATGCCGCCCATCGCGACGAACGTCGTCGACGAGGCCGATATTCCGCTCGTGCAGGCGTGGATCGACGTGGGCCCGCCGCTCGCGCCGCCGCCGGACGGTGGCACCGACGCCATGTCCTCGGAGACCGGCGCGTCGCACGGTGACGCGGGCACCGCGAAGGAGACGGGCGGCGGCACGAGGACCGACGCTTCGTCGACGGAGACGAGCCAGACCGACGTCGGCGTCGACGCGGGCGTCGACGTCGCCGCCGACTGACGAGCGTCGCATTCGCCGCCCCGCGTTTGCGACGCCGCGGGGCGCCGGTGGGTGGACACTTCGCCCACGCTCGCGGGCCTCCCGCCCGTGGAGCTCACCTCGAAAGGGTGGCGAAATGCGATCTCACATCGGCAACGTCCCACGCACGTTCGCGCTCTGCGCGCTCACGATCTTCGGCTGCGATGGCGGTAACGGCGGCGCCGACCCTGGCGGCGCGGGCGCGCCCGGCACGGCGGGCGCGTCGAGTTCGGCTGGCGCGTCGGGATCCGCGGGAGCGGGCACGGCGGGCGCCGGGACGGCGGGCGCCGCGATGGCCGGGACGGCTGGCGCAAGCGGCGGCGCGCCGGGCACGGCGGGCGCGACGGGGACGGCGGGCGCCGGGACCGCGGGCGGATCCGGCGGCGCGGCGCCGCCCAGCCCCGTGATGGGCTCGCTCAAGTTCACGAGCCAGACGTTGCACATGTTCAACTACGCCGAGGGCATCGGCATCGGCGACTTCAACAACGACGGCAAGCCCGACGTCCACTCGGGGCCGTTCTGGTGGGACGGTCCGTCGTTCACGACGCGCCACCAGTTCTTCCCGCCGCCCGCCAACAACGGCTACACCGACATGTCCCTCGGCGACTGGGCCAACTACGAGTCCGACGTCGACGGCGACGGGTGGCTCGATAGCATCAACATCATGCGGCCGGGCACGCCGAGCTACTGGTACAAGAACCCGGGCGCGCCCGCGAACGCCGCCGACATCACGACGTGGACGAAGAACCTGCTCGGCACGCTCGTCATGGAGCAGTCGGCGTTCACCGACATCACGGGCGACGGCAAGCCCGAGCTCGTGGGCGCCATCGACAGCAAGACAGGGTGGTTCGACGCGAGCGCGACGGCGCCGTGGACGTTCAACTCCGTGGGCGTCACGGGCGCGACCGACGCGTACGCGTGGTGGCACGGCATCGGCGTCGGCGACCTCAACGGCGACGGCAAGGCGGATCTCATCCAGGACACGGTCTGGTATCAGCAGCCCGCGAGCGGCGCGCGCGCTGGCGCGTGGACGGCGCACGCCCAGACGTTCAAGGGCGCGGGCGTCGCCGACGATCACGGGCCGAGCCAGATGTACGGCTACGACGTCGACGGCGACGGCGACCAGGACGTCATCACGGCGCTCGACTCGCACGGCTACGGCGTCGCCTGGTACGAGAACCAGGGGACGAAGTGGGTCCAGCACGTCATCGTGGGCGGCGTCGGCTCGACGGCGACGAACGCCGGCATGATCGCGCCGTTCTCGCAGCCGCACGCGCTCGTCGTCGCCGACATCGACGGCGACGGGCTCGAGGACATCGTCACGGGCAAGAGCTTCTACGCGCACCCGCCCGGGCAGGGCGATCCCGACGTCGACGGCACGCCGGTCTTCTACGTCTTCAAGCTCGTGCGCGGCGCGGGCGGCGGCGCCGCGGCCGTGAGCTGGGAGCCCCACCTCGTCGACTCGGTCGTCGGGCTCGGCCGCCAGTTCGCCGTCGGCGATCTCAACGGCGATCGCAAGGTCGACATCGCCGTCGCGTGCAAGCACGGCGTCTTCCTCTTCTTCCAGCAGTAACGAGCGCCCGATTGTCTCGACGCTCCGCGACGCTCGGCGCGCTCATCTCGGCGGTGGGCCTCCTCGCCGCCGCGGGCACGGCGCGCGCGGACGGCGCGTTCCCCGACTCGCTGAGCCTGCTCGTGCCCGTCGATCGCCCGCACCGCATCTCCCTCGCGACGAACTTCGGGCTCATCTCGTCGAACGACGACGGCGGCTCGTGGACGTGGGTGTGCGAGGGGCCGCTCACGAACTGCAGCACGCTCTACAGCGCGGCGGCCGCGCCCGCCGATCGCCTGTTCGCGCTGTCGGCCGACAGCCTCGTGTTCTCCGACGACGACGCCTGCCAGTGGACGGTCGCGGGCGGCGACGTCGCGGCGGGCGGCGTCGTCGACGCGTTCCCGTTCGCGCAGGACGCGGCGCGCGTGCTGGCCGTCGTCTCGCCCAACGGCGTCGGCGCGGCGACGACGTACACCGTCGTCCAGTCGCACGACGGCGGCTCGACGTTCGACACCGTCCTCTACACGGCGAAGGGCGGCGATCTCGTGACCGGCGTCGAGGCGTCGCGCACCGACGCCGACACGATCTACGTCACGCTCGCCGCGGGCGAGGCCTTCTCGCCCGCGCTCGCCCTCACGGCGGATGGCGGAACGACCTGGCACACCGTCGATCTGTCGGCGACGCTGGGCGCGTCGAGCGGCATCCGCCTCGTCGCCGTCGATCGCACGAATCCCATGCGCGCGTTCCTGCGCGTCGCCATGCCGACCACCGAGGGCCTCGCCGTCTTCGACGCGGCGACGGGCGCCGTGACCGTCCCCGTCATGTTCCCGTCGGGGCTCATGACGGGCTTCGTGCAGACGGCCGAGGGCCCGCTCGTCGTCGCGGGCCGCGTGAACAGCGACGCCGGCGCCGCCTTTCGCTCGGTCGACGGCGGAGCGTCCTGGCAGCCCGTGTCGGGCGCACCGCACGTGCGCGCGCTCGCCGAGCGCGACGGCACGATCTACGTCGCCGCCGACGACACGGCGGACGGGTACGCCGTGGGCGTCTCGAAGGATCTCGGCCAGACGTTCACGCCGCTTATGCGCTTCAATCAGGTCGGATCGATCGCGGCCTGCGTGCGCGCCGCGTGTCAGACGGTCTGCGCGAGCGAGGTCTCGGCCGGCCTGTGGCCCGCGTCGATGTGCACGGCGGCGCCCGAGACGACGGCACCACCCAAGGCCGCGGGCGGCGGCGGCTGCGCGACGGGGGGCGCCGTGCGAGCCAACGGCCTCATGCTCGGCCTCGGCGTGCTGCTGGCGGCGTTCGCCTCGCGGCGCCGCGCGTGAAGTGAATGCCGCGCGCCGGATCGCAGAGATTTGCCGAGTCGGCACGAGGTTGAAACCAGCGGTCTGCTAACTCAGCGCGCATGTCGCGACGCCGGTGCGCGCTCGTCGGTCTGTCGCTCGCGGCGGCGCTCGCGCCCGCGTGCGGACGCGCATCCCCGCCGGCGTCGGACGTGTCGCCAGACGGACACGGGACGCCATCGATCGCCGCCTCGCCGCCCACCCTCGCCGATGTCGGGCGCCGAATCTTCTTCGATCCCGCGCTGTCGGAGCCGCCCGGGACCAGTTGCGCGAGCTGCCACGATCCCGCGCGCGGCTTCGCGAGCGGCAACCTCGCGCCGAGCGGCGTGTCGCGCGGCAGTCGCGCGGGCCACGTCGCGCGCCGAACGACGCCGTCGGTGCTGTATCTGAAGTTCGTGCGTCGGTTCCACTACCACTGGGAAGAGGACGCGCCGCTGCCCGACGCGTTCGGCGGCTTCTTCTGGGATGGGCGGGTCGACTCGCTCGTCGACTTGGCCGAGCAACCGTTGCGCAACCCCGACGAGATGAACGGCGGCCCCCGCGCGACGATCTCGGACAAGCTGCGCGCCGCGCCCTACGCCGATGATCTGCGTCGTTCACTCGGCCGTGATGTCCTCGACACACCCGACGTCGCGATGAAGACGTTGGGCCGCGCGCTCGAGGCGTTCTTGCTCGGGCCCGACATGGCGCCGTTCTCGTCGCGCTACGACGACTTCGTGCGCGGCGGCGCGCCGCTCTCACCGCTCGCGCGGCGCGGGATGGCGCTGTTCCGAGATCCGGAGAAGGGCAACTGCGCCTCTTGCCATCGGCTCAACCCCACGGCGCGCGATCCGGCGCGCTCGTTGTTCACCGACTACGGGTTCGAAGCCCTGGCGCCGCCGCGCAACCGCGCCCTGGAGGTCGCGCGCGGATCGAAGACGTCCGATCTCGGGCTGTGCGAGCGCGACGATCCGCGCACGCACACGAACGACGCGCGCTTGTGCGCGAGCTTTCGCACACCGTCGTTGCGAAACGTGGCCGCGCGTACGAGCTTCATGCACAACGGCGCCTTCACGAACCTGCGTGACGTCGTCGCGTTCTACGCGACGCGCTCGACGAGCCCGAAGCGCTGGTATCACACGGGCGCCATCCTCGAAGATGTTCCCGCTCGTTATGAGGCGAACGTGAATCAGCGGCGCGTTCCCTATGATCGCCCGCGTGGCGCGCGGCCGCGCCTCGACGACGAAGAGATCGACGCCATCGTCGCGTTCCTCGCTTCGCTCACGGACGCGCCGTTTCGCGCGCCGAGCGAGGACGTCTCTCACCGAAAGCCGGAGCGCGCGCTCCGAACTTCGAACGGTCGCGG
>DATAZS010000121.1:0-4331 GCA_036271915.1 Polyangia bacterium | reverse complement strand
GAGGAGCCGCAGCACCTCGGACGTGTGCGCGCCGTTGGGGCCGTCGTCGAACGTGATCGCCATGCGGCCGCCGCGCGCGGGGCCGCGCCACGGCACGCGCATGAGCAGGTCGAACCCGGCGATATAGATGAAGGCGGCGCGCACGAGCAGACCGAGCGCGAGCAATGCGCCCACGGCCGACGCGAGCCGCACGGCGAGCGATCCGCCCGAGACGACGCCCCACAGCGGGACGACCACGAGCGCGATGTGAAACGACGCCCGGACATAGCCCCGCAAAACGCGGCGCCACTTCATATCGACCCCGCAGGGACAATGCGGTAGAGGGCGAGACCTAAATGGTTCACCCGAGGGCTATAGAATGGACGCCCGCAAACGGCAAGGGCTACCCCCTAAATCATCATCGCGGTTACAAAAGCGCGACAATTTGCCGCACCCGGCAATCTCTTTGCAGGTTGCTGTTTGCGCTCAAACAATCAGGTGCTGGCGAACGATGTCGTCCGTGAGCGCGGCGATTTTGCCGCCGGCGACGGCGCGGCCGCGATCCATCATGCAGAACGATCGGCCCACGCGACGCGCAAACGGTAACTTTTGCTCGACGGTGAGCACGGAGAGCCCCGCCTCGTTGAGCTGAATGATGATGTCGCCAATCTCGTGAACGATGTTGGGCTGGATGCCCTCCGTCGGCTCGTCGAGGATGAGGAGCTTGGGCATCTTGGCGTCGATCGACAGCGCGCGGCCGATGGCGAGCTGCTGCTGCTGACCGCCCGACAGATCGCCGCCGCGCCGGCGCATCATCTTCTTGAGCACGGGGAACAGCGTGTAGACCTGCTCGGGAATCGTGCCGCGGCCGCCGCGCGCCGCGAGGCCGACGTTCAGGTTCTCCTCGACCGTGAGGTCGGAGAAGATCTCGCGGCCCTGCGGCACGTAGCCGATGCCGAGGCGCGCGCGCCGCTCGGCGGGCGTGCCCAGCAGCTCGGTGCCGAGGAACTTCACGCTGCCCGACGTCGCGCGCAGAAGGCCCATGATGACCTTGAGCAACGTCGTCTTGCCGACGCCGTTGCGGCCCATGAGGCACACGCAGCCACCCGCGGGGATCGTGAGGCTCGCGTCCCACAGCGTGTGGCTCGTGCCGTAGAACTGGTTGACGCCCTCGACGACGAGCACGGGCGCGGCGGCGGGCGGGACTTCGATGGCGGCGGCGGCGCTCATGTTCCCAGATAAACCTCGATGACGCGCTTGTCCTTCTGCAGGACGTCCATCGAGCCCTCGGCCAGCACGCGCCCCTCGTGCAGCACGGTCACCTTGCGCGCGATGCTGCGCACGAACTCCATGTCGTGCTCGACGACGACGACCGTGTGCTTGCCCGCGAGGCTGCGGAAGAGCTCGGCCGTGCGCTCCATCTCGGGTTGAGTCATGCCCGCGACGGGCTCGTCGATGAAGAGCACCTTCGGCTCCTGCGCGAGCAGCATGCCGATCTCGAGCCACTGCTTCTGCCCGTGCGACAGCAAGCCCGCGAGCCGTGCGCGCTGATCGGCGAGGCCGATCGTCGTGAGGATCTCGTCGATGCGTTCGCGCTGCGCCTTCGTGAGGCGCGCGAACAGGCTGTAGAACACGCCCTTGTCGCCCTGCATCGCCAGCTCGCAGTTCTCGTAGACCGTGTGGCCCTGGAACACCGTGGGGCGCTGGAACTTGCGGCCGATGCCCAGCCCCGCGATCTCGCACTCGGACAGCTGCGTGAGGTTGTGCAGGCGGCTCTCGAGGTAGACCGCGCCCCAGTCGGGGCGCGTCTTGCCCGTGATGACGTCCATGAGCGTCGTCTTGCCGGCGCCGTTGGGTCCGATGATGCAGCGGAGCTCGCCGCGATCGAGCAGCAGCGTGACGTCGTTGAGGGCCTTGAAGCCGTCGAAGCTCACCGTGAGGTTCTCGGCCCACAACATGACGGGCGGCGGCGCCGTCTTGGGGAAGGTCTCGTCGTCGTCAGTCAGGTGGTCGCCGACTGTTTCAGGGGGCACAGGCGCTTCGGCCACGCTCACGTCCCCTCCTTCCGTCGCCGGCGCGCGAGCCACGCGCCCAGCGGGCCCTCGCCAAATCCCACGATTCCCTTCGGTAGGAACAACGTCACGATGACGAACAGCGCGCCGAGCGCGTAGAGCCACACCGAGGGGAACGCCGCCGTGAGCCAGCTCTTGCCGCCGTTGATGAGCCACGCGCCGAGCAGCGCGCCCGTGAGCGTGCCGCGGCCGCCCACGGCGACCCAGATCGCCATCTCGATCGAGTTCGACGGCTGCATCTCGCTGGGGTTGATGATGCCGACCTGCGGGACGTAGAGCGCGCCCGCGAGCGCGCACAGCATCGCCGACAGCACCCACACGAACAGCTTGTAGTTCGTCGACTCGTAGCCGCAGAAGCGCGTCTTGAGCTCGGCGTCGCGCAGCGCCGTCAGCACGCGCCCGAGCTTGCTCGTCACGATGAAGCGGCAGAGCAGGTACGTGCCGACGAGCGCGATCACGGAGATCACGTAGAGCATCGTCTTCGTCTGCGCGGCCTGCAGCGGCCAGCCGAGGATGCGCTTGAAGTCGGTGAGGCCGTTGTTGCCGCCGAAGCCCGTGGCGTTCTGGAAGAAGAGCAACATCGCGGCGTAGGTCAGCGCCTGCGTCACGATCGACAGATAGACGCCCTTGATGCGCGAGCGGAACGTGAGCCACCCGAAGACGAGCGCGAGCAGGCCCGGCACGACGAGCAGCGCGACGACGGCGAAGCCGAAGCTCTGGAAGCCGTGCCAGTACCAGGGCAGCGTCTTCCAGTCGAGGAACACCATGAAGTCGGGCAGCTGGCTGCGGTACACGCCCTCGCCCGCCATCGAGCGCATGAGGTACATGCCCATGCCATAGCCGCCCAGCGCGAAGAACAGGCCGTGGCCGAGGCTGAGGATGCCGGCGTAGCCCCACAACAGATCCATGGCGAGCGCGACGATGCCGTAGCAGAGGAACTTGCCGAGCAGCGGCACCATGTAGGGCGGCGCGGCGGCGGGCACGACGACGGCGGCGAGCACGGCGAGCACGGCGATGGCGAACCAACCTCGGCGGGAGTGCATCTCGCCGAGGCGCGTGAGGACGCTCATGCTTCGACGCGTCCCTTGATGGCGAACAGGCCCTGCGGCCGCCGCTGGATGAAGAGGATGATGAAGACGAGCATCGTGATCTTACCGAGCACGGCGCCCGCGAACGGCTCGATGAGCTTGTTGACGACGCCCAGGCCCAGCGCCGCCGCGACGGCGCCCGCGAGGCGCCCGACGCCTCCGAGCACGACGACCATGAACGAGTCGATGATGTACTGCTGCCCCAGCTCGGGGCCGACGTTCGAGAGCTGCGACAGCGCGATGCCGCCCAGGCCCGCGATGCCCGAGCCGAGCCCGAACATCCACATGTCGATGCGCTTCGTCGAGATGCCCATGCACGCCGCCATCGAACGATTTTGCGTGACGGCGCGGACGTAGAGGCCGATGCGCGTCTTCTGCAGGAGGAACCACACGCCCGCGGCGACGACGATCACGAACCCGATGACGCCGAGGCGGCTCCACGGCAGCACGAGCCCGTGCGTGAGCTCGAGGCCGCCCGCGAGCCAGTCGGGGTTTTCGACGGCGACGTTCTGCGCGCCGAAGATGAGGCGCACGGTCTGGATGAGGCAAAGGCTGATGCCCCACGTCGCGAGCAACGTCTCGAGCGGACGCCCGTAGAGGTGGCGAATGACGGTGCGCTCGAGGATCATGCCCACGACGAGCGTCACGAGGAACGCCACGGGGATCGCGGCGATCAGATAGAAGCGAAACGCGCCTGGCAGGTGCGCGTGGAAGAACTGCTGCACGGCGTAGGTCGAGTACGCGCCCAGCATGAGCATCTCGCCGTGGGCCATGTTGATGACGCCCAGCAGGCCGAACGTCACGGCGAGGCCGAGCGCCGCAAACAGCAGCACGCTCGCGAGCGACAGGCCATGCACGAGGCTGCCCACGACCTCGACGAACCGTTGCTGGCCGAGCATCTCGTCGCGCGCGGCCGCGGCAGCCGCGCGCACGCGCGCGTCGGGCTCGACGAACGCGCCCTGATCGTTCTTCGAGGTCATGCGCTGCAGGTCGGCGAGGAACTCGTCGTTGCCGAGCTTCTTGATGACGGCGAGCGCGGCGACGCGCGCGTCGGCGCTCGCGCTCTGCAGGTCGATGCGGGCCACGGCGAGCGAGAGCGCGTCGTGGACCTTCGGGGCGCGCTCTTTGTCGAGCGCGCGGTGAAGCAGGTTGGCGGCCTCGGCGTCACCGCCCTTCGACAGCTCCTCGGCCG
>DATAZS010000120.1:0-14703 GCA_036271915.1 Polyangia bacterium | reverse complement strand
GACCGGTGGTGACACCGCCGGCGCCACGGGCACGACGGGCAGCGCGGGTGAAACGGGCACGGCGGGCGCCGGCTCGAGCGCGGCGGGCGCCTCTGGCAGCGCTGGCGCCGGCGCGACGCACTCGAGCGGCGGCGGCTGCGCCGTGAGCGGGCGCGCGACGAGCGGCGCCGTGACGGGCTTGCTCGTCGCGATGGCCTTGGCGCTTCCCGCCTGGCGTCGCCGGCGCCGCGCGCGCTAGTTGCTCGGCTCGTCGTCGTGGGGCTCGACATCTTCCGGTGTCGAGCCTTCGGCCGCCCGTGCGTTGTCGAGCTGGCGGAAGCGGATCGTGTGGTGCAGCCACACGCCCGCGAAGGCGATGAACATCGAGAGGAACGCCCACGCCGCCGACGGCGCGCCCGCGCCGACCGCGACGAACATCGACGCCGCGCCCGCGAAGCACCAGAGGAGCTTGCCGCGCAAGAGCGCGCGGTAGGTCTCGACGCCCGCGGCGCGGGCCCCGAACGTCGCGGCCGCGTTCGCGAGCAGCGCCGCGCCCACGAGGCGCGCCGAGATCGGATCGACGCACGTCCACCCGAGCCGCCGCAGCACGAGCTCGGGCGCGGCGAGCAGCGGCGCCGCCGCGAGGAAGTCGACGACGGCGTCGATGACGAACCACGAGCGCAGCGAGGGCGGGACGTCCATGGCCACTGCTCTAGCACGTCCGCGCCGCCGTCGTTCGCGCGCGGGTTGCCGCGGCCGCTCTGCCTGTGTAATTTGCCGGCATGCCTTTTCACGGTTCGCGTTCGATTTTCCCGTCTCTTTGCGCGGCGATCGTGATCGCGCTGCTCGGTACGTCGGGCGCCGAGGCGAAGCGCCACGCGAAGGCGCCCGCGGCGAGCGCGGACGACTGCAAGAAGGACGCGGACTGCGTCGCCGTCGTCGACGACTGCTGTTCGTGCAGCCAGGGCGGCAAGCAGCGCGCGATCCCGAAGAAGGACAAGGCCGCCTACGAGAAGGATCGCAAGAAGCGCTGCGACGGCACGGCGTGCACCGACGTCATGTCGCAGGACGCGACCTGCGCGCAGCGGGCGTTTTGCGCGGCCGGCATCTGCGAGCTCCGCGACCCGCCGGCCGCCGCCGCGCCGTAGCTAACGGTCGCGCGTCGCGCTCATCGCGTCGACGAACGTCAGCGCGAGCGCGAGGCCGTGCTCGAGCAGCGGCTCGGCTTCGATGAAGCGGCGCGGGATGCTGCCCGTGAGCTCGAGGCGCGGCGCCATCGTGAGCGCCGCCTCGGAAGACACATTCGAAGACCCACCTGAAGACGCGTCGGGCGCCTGCGCGACGTCCCAGCCGAACCACGCGCCGCGCGCCGCACCCTCGGTGGCTCGCCACCAGCGCGGCGGCTCGGCGCGCCAGGTGGCGTCGAAGTCGACGAACGGGATGCCGTCCTCGACGACGACGCTGGCCGAAGACGTCGCCGTCGCCGGCATCGGCCGGACGTGGCTCCACCCGGGAAATGCGGTCCAGCTCCGCACATCGGCGAGGCGCGCCGCGAGCGCGCGCGGCGTCTCGCGCGACAGCGTGGCGGCCGAAGCGCTCGCGAGGCGGCCAGACGGGGCGCGCGTGACGAGCGCGGCGGCGCCCGCGCGCGCGAGCCGCGCGAGCGGTGGCCGAAACAGCGCGCGCCCGTCGGTCGCGCCGGGCGTCGACGGCGCGAACGCCGCCGTGGGGCGGAACGCGCGCGCGTCGGTCGGGTGCTCGGCGCGCAGCGCGGTCGCGCGCAGCGCCACCCACGCCGCCGCCGCGAGCGCCGCGGGCTCGCCGTACGGGCTGCGCGCCATGACCCGGCGCAGGAAGAAGCTCGAGTTGTGCACGTCGAGGCGCGCGTCGAGCGTGAGCGACGTGCGCCCGTCGGCGCGCGTCGTCGCCTCGATGACGATGCGGCCCGGCGCGAGATCGCCGTCGACGAGCGCGAGCTCGCAGCCGCCCGGCCGCGCGCGCAGCTCGAGCGTGCCGCTGAGGTTAAACAGCGGGATCTCGAGCTCCCACTTCACGACGCGCGCGTCGCCGCGACGTCCGATCTCCTCGGAGCGGACGAGCGACGGGATGAGCGCCGCGTAGCGCGCGGGATCGCCGAGCACGCGCGCGATGACGGCGACCGGCGCGCGCGTCGTCGTCGCGGCGCGCACGTGCGGCGCGCCCGCGACGGCGGGGACGTCGAAGACGACGACGTCGGCGCCGTCGGCGGCGTCGAGCGCCGCGACGAGATCCGCGTCGGGCGCCGCTCGCGCGTCGCGCGCGATCGCGCCCGCCACCACCATCGCCGCGATCCGCGCGAGGTCGCGCCGGATCATCCGACACATGGGCTCAGCTCTTCTTCTTGATGAGCTGGCCGGGCGGGATCGTCTTGCTGGGCGGCACGGGGCCGGGCGTGCGCCCCGACGACAGCTCCAAGACGTAGCGCTTGATCTCGTCGCGCGTCGACTGCGACATCTGATCGAAGCGCACGCCGATGTCGCCGTCTCCCGCGGGCCCGAGGTGCGCGACCTTGCCCGGCAGGTGCAGCCGCTGGCCATTGGGCAGCGACAGGATGATGTCGATGGCGGTCCCGAGCGGCGCCTTCGAGCCGAGCGAGATGCGCATGCCGCCCATCGACATGTTCACGGTGTACACGCTCTGCAGCGCGCTCCAGGAGGGCAGGCGGACCTCGATGAGCGAGCGCGAGGGGACGCGCTCGTAGCGCCTTCGCTCGGCCGACCCCGATTTGTCCTCGTCATCGACCATGGGTGCCCCGGGTCCGACCATTATTGCATGAACGGCCCGCGGGCTTAGTATTCGTGCGGTTCGACACGACGCACCCTCAAAAAATGCCAACGGAGATCTCATGAAAACTCTCACTTCGGTCATCGCCGCGACGCTGCTCGTCGCGACGCCCGCCCTCGCGGCCAAGCCGCTCAAGGTCAAGATGGACTTCGTGAGCGCCGACGGCGTGGGCAAGCCGGCCGGCACGGTCACGATCAAGGAGACGAAGGACGGCGTCATGCTGCAGACCGACCTCAAGGGTCTGACGCCCGGTGAGCACGGCTTCCACATGCACGACAAGGCGAGCTGCGACGCCGCCGACAAGGACGGCAAGAAGACGGCGGCGCAGGCCGCGGGCGGCCACTTCGATCCCGACGCCACGAAGGCCCACAAGGGCCCCGACGGCGGCGGCCACAAGGGCGACCTGCCGAAGATCACGGCGTCGGACAAGGGCGTCTCGAAGGAGAAACTCGACGTGAAGGGGCTCAAGCTCGCCGACTTCGCGGGCCACTCGCTCATGATCCACGAGGGCGGCGACAACTACTCCGACATGCCGAAGCCCCTCGGCGGCGGCGGCGCGCGCATCGCCTGCGGCGTCATCCCATAACGATCAGTCGATCACGATGTTGTCGTCGTCAGCCGGCTTGTGCGCCGGCTTGGCGGCGGCCGGCGTCGGCCTCTCGCGCGCCGATCGTCGCGACGAACGCGCGCGCCGCCGCGAGCTCAGCGTCGAAGGGGCCCCGGAGGTCGGCTGACAGGACGTCAGGCCCACCCCAGTCGGAGAGCTGCTTGAGGAGCCGATCGAGCGACGCGAGCGCGGCCTCGGCGTGGCCGGCCGCTCGGAGGGCCGCCGTCTCGCCGAGCTCTCGCCGCGCGGCGTGGTCGCGCGCGGTGACGAAGCGCGATTGCGGCGCCATCGCGCGGGTCGGCCTCGGCGGCGTCGTCGGCGAGCTTCGCGGCCCCGACGTCGTCACCGCTGTCGAACGCGCGCTGGGCCGCGCTCGTCGCGCAGCCACATAGCGCCGCGACGAGTGAGATCGCGAGCCAGGAACGCGGCATGCGCCGATGGTATCAGAGCGTCGCGGCGTCGCGGGCGGCCGTCGTCGTGCGCCACGGCTTCGTGAAGCGCGTCGTCGCGTGCTGGAGCTTCTCGACGACGGCGGGCTTGGCGTCGATCCACTCCTCGCGCGCCTGCGCGAACAGCACGGGCGCCCGCTCCTTGAGGCGGCCGCGCAGCGCCGCGAGCGTGCCGGGCAGCGCGCGCGCCGCGCCGACGGCGCTCTTCGCGAGGGCCTTGGCGCGCAGCACGCGGATCTCGGCGTCCGATTTCCCGAAGTAGGGCGCGAGCTCGGCGAGGCGATCGGCGGCAGAGCCCGCGGCGGCGTGGGGCGAGCGACGCAGGCCGCTCGCGAGCACCGGGTGCTTCGCGCAGAACGCCCGCACGTCCTCGGCCGTCACGCCCACCTTGTCGAGCAGCTCGGCGTACTCCTTCTGCGCGGCGAGCCTGGCCTTGAACAGGAACATCTGGACGCGGCTCTGCACGTTGACCTTGCCGTCGCCCGAGGTCTCGATCGCGCAGAAGATGCTCTGCGGGTACTTGCTCGTGATGAGGCTCTGCACGCCGTCGGACACGCCCGACGAAGGCATGCACCCGAACGGCTTCACCGACAGCGTCATGTGCGCCTTGTTGTGCAGCACGTTGAGGATGAACTTGCCCACCTCCATGTGCCCTTCGCCGCCGCGCACCTGGTTGTTGTAGTAGGCGTTCGCCGTCTCGGCGATCTGGTCCATGTCGGGCAGGTGATAGCCGCGGTAGCCGATGGCGGCGCCGAAGGTGTGGAACGCCGCGCGGATGGCCGTGTCGGCCACGAACAGGCCGATGAGCTTCTTGCCGATGTTGACGTTCTTGAGGCCCTTGCGCGCCTCGTCGATGCCGCGCAGCTCGGCGCGCAGCTTCGTGTCGTAGCGGCCCTCCCACAGCATGAACAGCAGCCAGTTCGTCACGAACTGGATGTCGCACTCGGCGCCCTCGCCCTCGAGGAAGCGCTGCAATTGATAGTTGCCGTCGCCCTCGGTCGTCATGGCCCAGAACTCGCCGATGATCGACACGCGCGGCGCGGGGCGCGTCCAGTCGAGCTGGATCTTCGCGAACTCGCGCCGGCCGCGCAGCAGCGCCGCCAGCACGGAGCCGCCGTCGACGAGCGCGTCGTTGACCCACAGCTTCGTCTTCTCGATGGCGCGATCGGTGGCGCCCGCCTCGACCTCGAACGGCCGCAGGCGGTAGCCCATGCCGTTGATGACGTCGCCCGAGATGATGGCCTTGAGCAGTCCCAGGAAAAAAGCCGGGTTCATGGCGAGGCCCGCCTCTTCGCCCGTGGCCTGCTGCAGGCCGCCCTTCTGCTGGAACAGCATGACGCGGAAGCCGTCGAAGCCGCCGTCGCGCAGCGCCTTGCGGTACTCCGTCGCGTACATGCCGAAGCGGCAGGGGCCGCACGCGCCCGCCGTGAGGAACACGTACTTGTCGACGACCTCGGCGTTCGGGAGGCCGTCGCGTGCCGCGCGCTCGGTGAGAAACTTCACGAGGTTCCCGACGGTGAAGTAGGTCGGGTTGCACTGGCCGCGGTTGCCGAACTCCTTGCCGTAGCGGAGGGCGTCGTTCGTGGGCGTCTCGATGACCTCGACGTTGTAGCCGAGGCCCGTGAGCGCCGCCTTGACCAGGTAGTCGTGCGCCGCCGTGAGGCCCGACACGAGCAGCGTCGTGCCCGCGCGCTGGCTCTTCGTGAACTGCGGGTTTACCATCTGGTCGACCCAGTGGGTCGCGCTCTGCTGGGGCGCGGCCACGCGGTCCGCCTCTTCGTCGAGCGCGCGCAGCTGGGCGTCGATGTCGAGCTCGCCTGTGAGGGTCTCGCCGAGAATCGGCAGCTTGAACGGTTCCGCCTTCGATATCGCCATGCGCTCTCCTCAGTTGGCGGCGTTGGACGCCCGGCCCAGGGCGTCGATGCGCCCGTCTTCCCGCTTGATGCCCAGAGAAACGATGCCCGTGCTCTTGAGCTCTTCGCGCTGCGTGTTGGCGCGCTCGGTCGTCGTCGGCTTGCTGCGCGCCTTCTCGTAGGCCTGCACGCGCGCGACGATGTCCTCGATCTGGCGCTCGAGCGCGCCGTCCTTCTGCGAGCGCGCCGCGAGCTGCTCGGCCTTGAGCCGCAGCAGCGTGAGCCGCTTCTGGTCGATCTGGTTCAGCAGCTCGCTCTTGCCCGCCGACGCGTCCTCGAGCCGCTCTTTATGCAGATCCAGGCTGTGCGCGTAGGTCTTCACGCGGATCTTGATCGAGCCGCCCGGCTTGTTGGCGTCGATGTCGTGCAGGGCCGAGTAGGGCGTCTGCGCCGCCGAGATGATGCTGTCGATGATGCCGTACGTGGGCGCGTCGTGGCCGCACTTGAACGACGACAGGTCGAGCACGACGACGTTCGGGTGGTGCGCGGCGAACTTCGCGGCCCACACCTTCTGCGCCGAGTTCGACGAGTAGTTCTCGGGCCACACGTCGCCGATCTCGAGCGGCGTCGTGATGCGGCCCGCCTTCAGATCCTCGGCGAAGTAGCGCGACAGGTAGGTCTCGTCCTTCGGGATCGAGCGGATCGACAGCACGGGGTACCCGAGCACCTGGAACTCCTCGGGGATGGCGTGATTCAACCCCGGGTCGAGGTGGTACGGGCGGCCGAGCATGAGGATCGCGATGCGATCGTCCTTCTCGACGGCGTCGAGCACGGCGCGGCCCTTGGCCTGGATGTCGACGTCCAGCTTCTCCATGGCTTTCCAGGCTTCGTCGCAGGCGAAGTCGGACTCGTCCTCGGTGATCCCGAGGTGATCCTTCAACGACTCGAAGAGCTGCTTGCGCAGGAGATTCGGCTCGATCATCGAGCACGCCGGATCGAGGTACGTGATCCCGCGCTGCGCGAAGAAGTCGACCTCCTTCGTGAAGGCCGCCTTGAGGACGTTGGGCGCGCCCGCGACGATGGGGCACGACGAGTAGTCCATGGCCTTCTTCACGAACGACGGCACGTGCGTGAGCGTCGGGAAGAAGATGAACTTCAGCGGCCGCTCGTCCGAGTGGTGGTGGAAGAGCAGGTTGTGGATGTGCGCCTGGCCGACCTTCGACGGGTAGCACGGATCGATCGACCCGTACTTGCCGCCCTCGGTCCAGATCTCCTCGGTCGTGTCGTCGGAAAAAACGACGTGATGCTTCTGGATGCCGAGCGTCTCGAAGTACGTGCGCCAGAACGGCGCCGTCGACCAGATGTTGAGCACCTTGGGGATGCCGACGCGCAGACGGCGACGGCGCTCGGCGGCTTCAGCTGACGAGCGCTCGAACGTCCTTTCGACCTGCGTGCGGCGCACTCCCATGAGCGTGCGCGTGACCTCGACGTCGATCTTCTTGGCGCCGTGCTCGGGCACGGGCGCCTGATCGTAGAAGTGGCGGAAGAGCATCTTCGCCTCGCTGTCGACGAGGTTCGGATACTTCTTCATGAGCTTCTTGCGCTCGGCGCTGAGCGCGAGCATCGCGTCCTCGGACTCGACGGTGCCCTTCTCGCAGGAGAAGCCGCTGATGTAGCGGGCCGTGTCGCCCGCGGGCGTCACGGTGTCGATGAACGTGCGCGCGCACAGATTCGGGCAGAAGTGACAGCGCGTCTCCTCGTCGTTCTTCGACGTGTACTCGATGCCGATCGCCGAATCGAGGCCCACGAAGGTCGAGTGCCCGCGGCGCTTGACGACGCGCAGGGTCTCGAAGGCCGCGCCGATCGCGCCGGCCTCGCCGCAGTGCGGGTGCACGTAGACCTCGGCGCCGGGCACGCGCTCTTTGATGTAGTCGACCTGCGCCTTGACGGCCGCGAGGTTGTACTGCGTGCCGCCCTGCAGGACGTACTTCGTGCCGAGGGCCGCCATGCGCGGGATCTGCACGACGTACTGCCAGACGTTCTTCGGCAAGACCTGCGCGAGGCCAGCCAAGAGCTCTTCGCGCGAGTAGCCCTCCTTCTGGAAGTTCACGCGGTCGCTGTCGAGGAACACGGCGCAGCCGTAGCTGAACTTGGGCGACAGCTCGGCGCCGAACGCGACGTCGGCGTAGTCGGTGATCTTGACGCCGAACTGATCGGCCATCGCCTGCAGCAGCATGCCGTTGCCGGCGGAGCACTGGTTCGACAGGCGGAAGTTTTTGATGTCGCCGTTCTGCATGAACAGGACCTTGATGTCCTGCCCGCCGATGTCGCAGACGACGTCGATGTCGCCGAAGTACGTCGTGGCCGACATCATGTGCGCGACGGTCTCGACGATGTTGACGTCGGACTTCACGGTCTTCTCGAGCACGTCGGCGGCGTAGCCCGTCGCGCCGAAGCCCAGCACCTCGAGCGTGCAGCCCTGATCCATGACCCACGCGCGCAGGCGCGCGAGGATCTCCTTGGCGTCGGCGATCGGGTTGCCCTTCGAGAGCTGGTACTCCTTCTTGAGGATGTTCTTCTGCTCGTCGATGAGGACGGCCTTCGAGGACGTCGAGCCGCCGTCCATCCCGATGACGGCGCGCACCTTCGTGCCGGGCGTCAGCGTCGCGGGCACGAACTTCGGGATGCGGTACTGCTCGCGGAAGGCCTCGAGCTCGTCGCTCGTGCGCGCGAGCGCCGGGCCCGCCGTGTCACCCAGCTTCGACTTGCGCCCGCCCGCGATGAACGCGTTCAGGTCGTCGAGGCCGCTGTAGCGACCCACGGACGCTTCTTCGTGCAGGCCGTAGATCACGGCGCCGAACGCGGCGTAGTACTGGGCATTTTCAGGCACGAGGATGAGCTCCTCGATGGGGACGTCCTTCGGGTAGTCGTACCCGCGGTCGGCCCACGTCTGCGGGATGCGCTTGCGCCAGCACTCTTGGAGAAAAGGCAGGTACGTGTTCGGGCCGCCGAGCAGCAGCACCTTGTGGCGCAGCGTGTTCCCGCGCGTGAGCACCGACAGGTTCTGCATGACGATCGCGTCGGCGAGCGAGCACATGATCTCGGGCGACGGGATCGACGCCTTCACGAGGTTGACGATGTCGGTCTCGGCGAACACGCCGCACTTTGCGGCGACGTGGTGCAGCTTGCTGTCGTCGAAGTGCAGCTTCGCCGACTCCTCGTTCGGCATGCCGACCTTGATGAAGCACTTGTCGATCGTCGCGCCCGTGCCCGACGCGCACTTGTCGTTCATCGAGGCGATCGCGGTCTTGCCCGTCGACTTGCCGTGCTCGTCCTTGGCTTCCTTGAAGATGATGATCTTCGCGTCCTGCCCGCCCAGCTCGACGACGGAGCCGACGTCGGGGTGCAGCCGCTCGACGGCCAGCGTCACGGCGTTGACCTCCTGCACGAACTTCGAGCCGAGCGGCGTCGCGAGCGGCCCGGAGCCCGAGCCCGTGATGAAGCTGCGGATGGAGCCCGGCGGCAACATGGGGAAGTCGCGCCCGATCTGCACGAGCAGCTCGAGCACCTTCTCGGCCTGCTTCGTCTGGTGGCGCTGGTAGTCCGACCAGAGGATCTCCTTCGTCTCGGGATCGACGACGACGGCCTTTACCGTCGTGGAGCCGACATCGATGCCGAAGACGACGGGCGCGGTCCGAAGATCTGGATACGATCGAGTCACGGAGGTGCAGCGACGTTAGGTCCCGCCCCCATCAGTGTCAATGCAACGAATGCCCTCGGACGTCGACGGAAGATGTCGGTTGCGCCGACGCGTTCGGCGTGCAAGCGCGTCAGCGCTCGAGCACGAGGAGGTGCCACGGTAGGCGGCGCGCCCAGAGCGTCACGACGACGACGGCGTAGCCCGCGACGAGCCACGTCGGCGGCAACCACCACGGCAGGTGGCGGACTTTGATGGGACACAGCCAAGGGAGCACGAGAGGCGCGAGCAAAAGATAGAGGCCGACGTTGAGCAGTGGGATCTTCGTACGCGGGTCACGCAAGGCGTCGTGCGAAAAGCAGCATAGGTACCCGACGGCGGTCAGGGTGAGGCGTAGGACGAATGATCCCGTCGAAACTTGGTACGTGCCGACGCCGACGACGCCGTGCCGAGACCATGCCAGCGCCAGCAGCGGTAGCGCGCACACCGTCGCCAACCACGGCAAGAGTGGGCCTATGAGGAGGCGCTTCACGCCGAGTGGGCGGGTCGCGAGGAACTCCAAGCTCGGCCGCGACAACGCAGACACGAAGACGGTCGTGCTCGCCGTGATGAGCGAGAACCACATGAAGCAGGCCGTCGGTCTGATCTGGTGCGTCACGAGCGAGGTGGCGCACACGACGCTGGCCAACAGCACCTGAAGAAGGATCCCCCAGCCCATCCTTCGGTCACGCCCCCACAGCGCGAGGGACATGACGTCGAAGGCCGTCGTGATCGTGTTCCGAGGTCGGAGGGCCGTGCCGGGCGGTGGCATTGCGACGGACCTGTCGTCGGACAGCCGCCTCGTCCTCCACGCGTTCTGCGCGGGCGCCGCGAACCAGCTGATCGCTGCCAGGGGGACGACGGCGAACGCGGCGCCGTTCCATCCGGCAGCGGCGTAACCGAAGAACGCCGCGAGCATTCCGAGCGCGCCCAGGCCGAAGAACGTGAGACTGCGCGAACGGGGCTCCGGGACCATGACGGCGAGATCGATCGCCCACTAGGCACAACCGAAGACGGCCAAAGACTTCGCGAGCCCCCAATGGCCGATCAACGCGACGACGGCGACGAAAGTCGCGGCCATGAACATGAAGGGCAGCGTCACGATCGCCTTCGTGGAGGCGCGCAACGGGCGCGTCTCGAGGAAGGCCAGCATCTCCGCGCGAGCGCTCTGCATGAGGCCGCGGGCTCCCACGGACAGTCCCGTGCAGAACATCAAGATCCACAGCGCGCGCATGACGCCGCCTGAATCGTCCGAGGTCCGCGGGTGCGGCAGCTCGATGAGAGCGGGCAACAGCATCACGGCGACGACGCCGACGGAGGTCGCCGGGAAGCTCCGCAAAACCAGCGTCGAGGCACGCGCCAGATCGCTCACGGATCCCAGGACTGGGCGCGGCGATCGGTCGGGCGTGCTGACGCTGGTCATGCCGCACTCCGATCCACAATCCCGTGCTGACCCTCGAGGTCGATGAAGAGCTCCTCGAGGCCTAAGCGCTGCGCTTCGACGTGGGCGCCGAGCGCGGCGGCGACGCGCGCCGTCTCGGCCTCGTCGTAGCCGATGAGCGTCGCGAGCAGCTCGCGTCCGCGGCGTCGCAAGGCCACGAGCCCCGGCAGCGCGATCTCGGCGGGCGGCTCTCCGGCAAAGGTGAGGCGCACGCGTCGCGCGGCGTCCTTGATGTCGTCGAGCGCGCCCTCGAGGCGGAGCGCGCCGCGGTGAACGACGGCGATGCGATCGGCGACGCGCTCGACATCGCTGAGGATGTGGCTCGAGAAGATCACCGTGCGGTCGCCGTCGCCCACGAGCCCGATGATGGTCTCGAGGAACTCGCGGCGCACGACAGTGTCCAGGTTGGCGGCCGGCTCGTCGAGGATGAGCAGCTCCGGTTCGGGGCAGATCGCGAGCAAGAGCCCGACGGCGCGCTGCTGGCCGAGCGACAGCTCCTTGAGGCGCGCGCGCGGCGAGATCCCGAAGCGGCGCAGCAGCTCGTCCTGGAGCGCGTCGTTCCAGCGCGGATAAAGCGGCGCGCACAGAGCAATGAGGCGGGACACGCGCGCCGCGGGGAAGGGGACGCCCGTCTCGGCGAGGTAGCCGACGCGTCGGCGCGCGGCGACGTCGAAGCGCAGCGGATCGAGCCCGAGCACGCGCACGGTGCCCGCGTCGGGCCGCTCGACGCCCGCCATGCAGCGCAGCGCCGTCGACTTGCCCGCGCCGTTGCGCCCGAGCAGCCCGAGCACGCAGCCGCGCGGCACCTTGAGGTCGAGGCCCCTCAACGCCGGCACGTCGCGGAAGAACTTCGTCACGCCCTCGAGCTCGACGCTCGCCTCGTTCGTCATCGGTGCTTCCTTTCGGTGATCGCGGGCCTCGGTCGCACGTCCCGCCACTCGCTCTCCACGGCGCGCGCCGTCTGCGGCAGCGTCAGGCCCGCCTGCGCCGCCTCCAAGACCAGCCGCCGCGCTGCCGCGCCCACGCCGGGCGGCACCTCGCCACGCGCGTGGGCGACTTCATCTCGCGGCGCGAGCGCGAACACGCCCAGGCCGCGCCGCATCTCGACGACGCCCAGGCGTTCGAGCTCTCCGTATGCCTTGCCGACCGTCAGCGGGTTGATGCCCAACGTGACGGCGAGGTCGCGCACCGACGGCAGCTTCTCGCCCGCGGCGAGCCGGCCCGCGACGACCATGCGCCGCACCTGCTCCATGATCTGCCGGTAGACGGGCAGTCCGGAGCTGGGGTCGATGGGGAGAAACATGCAGACTAGTGATATAGCTAAGTACATCACTAGGTCAATGGGCGCTTTGGCCGACCGATCGCGTATGGTGCCGCCCGTGTCAGTCCCCTCGTCTCGTGTGCTCGCGTTCGTGAAGCTCGGCCGCCCCAAGTTCCTGGGCGGCGGCTTCCTCATGTATGGCCTCGGCGCCGCGCTCTCGACGTACCTGGGCGCGACCGTCGACTGGCCGCGCTACGCGTGGGGACAGCTCTTCGTCACGGCGACGCAGCTCATGACCCACTACGCGAACGACTACTTCGACCTCGCGGCCGATCGCGCGAACGCGACGCCGACGCGCTGGTCGGGCGGCAGCCGCGTGCGCGTCGACGGCACGCTGCCGCCCGTCGTCGCGCTCGTCGCCGCCGTCGCGCTCGCGCTCGCCGCGCTCGCCGCGGGCGTCCACCTCGCGACAGGCCCGTATCCGCCGTCGGTGGGGCCCGCCGTCATGCTCATGCTCGCGCTGTCGTGGGAGTACAGCGCGCCGCCGCTGCGCTTGTGCGCGCGCGGCCTCGGCGAGCTCACGACGGCGTTCGTCGTGACGTTCCTCGTGCCCTGGCTCGGCTTCGTGCTGCAGATGGGCACGACGTGGCGGCTCATGCCGCTCGCCGTGATTGCGCCCGCCGCCTTCCAGTTCGTCATGCTGCTCGCCATCGAGTTCCCCGACGCCGCGGGCGACGTCGCGTCGGGCAAGCGCACGCTCGTCGTGCGCCTCGGCGGCGCCTGGTCGGCGCGCCTCTACGTCCTCGTCGTGTCGGCCGCGTACCTCACGTTGCCGCTGTGGGTTTCCTACGGCCTGTCGCCACGCCTCGCGATCGCGACGGCCTGCACGTCGCCGCTCGCCGCGTGGCAGGTCATCCGCGTCGCGGGCGGCGCGTGGCGCGAGCGCGAGCGCTGGAACAGCATCGCCTTCGGCTCCGTCGCGCTGCTCGTCGTCACGGCCGCCGTCCTGATCATCGCCTCGCTCGTGAAGGTCGTCAGGTAGCGTTCGCGGTCTGGCGCGGGCGTCAGGGCGCCGTCGTCGCGCGGTCGTCGAAGATGAAGCGCTCGGGCACGCCGATGGCATAGCCTCCGAGCGCGCCGCCGACGAGCGCCGGAAGCAGCGCCAGGCCAACCTCGGCCTCACAAATAGAGCCGCAGGGGGACGCGCCCGCGCCCCCGTCGTCGGCCGCGAGATGCCTGAAAGTGAAGATGACGGCGCCCACGCCCAGATCGACGAGCGCGCCGAGCCCGAGCCCGACCGCGACGCCGCCCGCTCGATTGGCGCCCGAGATCTTGACGCCCGTGACGAGGTTCATCGGGAGCGTGAGCGTCCCGCCGCGCCGCGTGTCGAACACGATCTGTCGGTCGTCGGCGAACGCGATCGAGCGGGGCGGATCCTTGATGGGGCGCGGCGGCATGGCGCCGCACACGCCCGCGACGCACTCGCGGAGGGGCTCGACACGCGCGCCGCATCCGCCGCCGGCGCACGCCGGCTGCTGCGCGGGATAGGTCACGAAGTCGACCGGCGCCAGGATGACGACATTCCGGCCGTCGTCGATCGCTGCGTTGATGTGTGCGATCTCCGCCGCCGACGGTGGGCGAGAGACGCGCTCGACCGTGCCGCACGCCGCGAGGACGCTGGCCAAGACGACGAAAGAGAGACTCGAGGAGCGCGCCATGGTCAGGGCGTCGTCGACGTTGCGACCGCCTTCGGTGCGCCGAAGACGAAGCGATGGGGAGTGCCGATGGCGGCGCCCACGATCCCTCCCGCGATCACAGCGGCGAGGAAGGATCCCGCGACGACGTCGACGCACGTCGAGTCGCATCCCTTCGACGCCATGGCGCCGGGATCGGGATCGCCCAGGCGGACTTGCGCCACCAGCGCGAACGCGCCCACCAAGGCCGTGGCGCCCGCGGCGACGAAGGCCGCGCCGAGCGCGGCGCCCCGGCCTCGATCAGCGCCGCTCACGCGGACGCTCGTGATGGCGTCGAGAGGGAGCGTCATCGGGGCGCCTCCCTTCGTCGAAAAGACAATCTGCTGGCCATCCGTCGAGAGGATCGTTCGGGGGATCCGCCGCGCGGGACGACGCGGGCGAGGTGACGGCGGTCCGCACGATCCGCCGGCGCACGGGTCGACGGGCTCGACCCGTATCACATCCACGGGCGGCTCGATGGCGAGGCTACGTCCGCGCGCGACGGTGTCGTCGATGCGTGCGATTTCCACCGCTGAAGGCGGACGTCCCACGTGCTCGACGGTCGTGCAGGCGGCGCCCGCGCTGGAGCAGGCCGCGATGAAGCCGATGATCAGGAAGATCTTCATGGCTCTCCTTCGCGAGCAACGTGAGCAACCGTCGTGCCACGGCGGCGCTCAGGCGCGTTAGGGGAGGCTCTGCGCGTCCTCGAGAAACCGGCGGATGGCCTCGACGGCAGAGATCTCGACGTCTCGTTGCAGGGCGGCCGTGTGCTTGACGCTGGGGAGCTCGATCGAGTGGTTGGCGTCCTGCACGGTGTAGAT
>DATAZS010000119.1:0-2356 GCA_036271915.1 Polyangia bacterium | reverse complement strand
CTCTCCGACGCTCGCCGCGAGCCGAAACACGCGGCGCGCGTCCGCGCGCACCTCGACGGCGACGGCGACGGGCGCGCGCAACGCGCTCATCGGATCTCCGCGGGGAACGAGATCCCCGACACCTTGATGAGATCCTCGCAGGCCGTGCGGAAGGGGCCGGGCTGCGGCTCCCAGCGGATCACCGAGTGATAGACGCCGCCGCGCCGTCCTTCGAGCGCCCAGTCGGCCCCGTCGAGGCCGCGCTCGTCGTCGGTGGGATCGCCCGGCAGGTTCCAGAAGTCCGCGGCGTCGAGGTGCTTGCGCAGGTCGATCCACACGGCGTTGGGCACGGTGAACTCGTGCCGACGCCGCGCCGTCGGATCCTGCGCGTCGCCCTCGATCGCGACGACGGCGATCGCGGTCGCGCCCGCGCGGGTCAGGCGCACGGCGACGGGGTTCCGCTGGTGGCGCGTCCAAACGAACCGATAGGACTCGGGCCCCGCGACCGACAGCGACGGTTCGTCCATGGCGCAGAGCTCGGCCAGGTACGCGGCGGGTGCGTCGCCGCAGCTCGCGCGCTTGGGCGCGGCCGCCGCGTCCGTGACGGCGACGGGACCGCGCGGCGCCGGGTGGGCGCACGCGACGACGACGGTACACGTGACAACCAGCGTGGCGCGCATCATGCCGAGGGCGTCATTCTAGGCGACGGACGCGGCCGCTCCAAACGGCGGGCGCGCGTCGGGCTCAAGGGCTGCCCGGGCCGACGCCGTCGCGCTCGAGCGCGTAGAAGCCGCCCGCTTCGGCCACGGTGTGGTAGCCGGGGATCGCGCAGCTGTAGCTGCCCTGTTCGGCGCGGTGCGACGCCGCGCTCACGCTGCAGAACACGACGGCCGTCGCGTTGGTCGCCGGATCGAACAACGTCGTGGGACCGTCGTGCAGGACGCCCGCCTTGCAGGCGTTCTCGGTGACGGCGAGCGTGTTGCCGGCGTCGGCGCGCGCGCGCGCGCTCGCGACGGCGCGGACGTCGCCCATGGCGCGCTGGAAGCGCGCGTGGCGCACCGACACGCCCGCGGCGACGACGAGCGGGATCGCGACGAGCGCCGCCGCGAAGAGGCCGCGCGTTTCGCTCGGGGCGGCGGCGCGCCTCTTCGCGAAGCGCGCGATGACGTCGTCCAGCCACGCGCCGTAGCCGATGAGCAAGAACGCGACGACGGGCAAGATGAGGCGCGGCGACAGCACGATCGACTCGACGCGGCTCGCGCCCGTGTCGACGAAGAAGTACACGCACATGAGCGCGAAGAACCCGCCGCACAGCAACAGCGGCGCGAGCTCGCGGCGCTTCCAATAGGACCACGCGCCCACGATGAGCAGCGGCGGCTCGAGCAGCAGCGTCATCAGGTGGACGGGCGCGCGCTCGGGCAGGTACCCGAGCCAGAACGGCGGCGTGCTCAACATCGAGTGGTCGTAGGCGAACCAGGCCTTGCCCGTCGCGAGCTCGTTGAGCGCGACGAGCAGGATGAAACCGAGGACGCCGCCCACGGCGCCCCACGCGAGCCGCCGCCAGGTCGCGGCGTCGCGCGCGCGCAGCGCCCGCTGGCTCGAGATCGCCTCGCCCGCGACGAGACCGAACGCGAGCACGGGGCCCGTCGCCTTGAGCGCGACGAGCAGCACGAGCCACGCGACGGTCGCGACGGCGCGGCCACGCTTGAGCGCCCACCACGCGGCGACGGCAGCGGCCGCCTGCGGGACGTCCGCCATCACGGTGCGCGCGAGGATGACGATCGTGGGGTGCGCGAGCAGGAGCAGCGCCCACAGCGGGCTCTTGCCCCAAGCCTTCAGGATCGACCGCGCCGTCGAGGCGAGCACGACCGCGGCGCCGACGCTGAGCGCGAACGCCGCGCCTGGCGAGATCGCGACGAGCGGCGCCACGAGCAAGGAGAACAGCAGCGGATACTTGCCGACGGGCCCGTGCGGCGTCGGCAGCCAGACGCCCAGGCTGTGCGCGACGTAGCCGACGTGCCCGTCGAGCAGCAGCTTGGCGCGCGCGACGTAGCCGACCTCGTCGCCGAAGCTGAGCGCGCGCGGCCACGTGAGCGCGAGGATCGCGACCCAGAGGCCAAGCCCGAGCACGAAGAGGGCGTCGTCGCGCTCGCGGTTCATAGACCGAGCGCTTCGAGCGCGGCGTCGTGCACGCGCGGGCGGAAGACGCGGAACTGATCCGACGTCGGCACGGCGGGGTGCACGCGGTTGGACAGCAGCACGATCCACGTCTCGTGCTCGGGATCGATCCACAGCGAGCAGCCCGTGAACCCGAGGTGCCCGACGGCCGTGCGCGGCATGCGGGCGCCCGCCTGCGAGCCCTGCGCCGCGGGGCCGT
>DATAZS010000118.1:0-5897 GCA_036271915.1 Polyangia bacterium | reverse complement strand
TTCGGCCTGCGCACGCCGCCGCACGAGGCGGAGAAGATCAAGATCCGCTCGGGCTGCGCGCTCGCGAGCATGGTCGCCGAGGACGAGACGCTCGAGGTCGCTTCGGTGGGCGGGCGCGCGCCGCGCGTGCTGTCGCGCCAGATGCTCTGCCGCGACATCGTGCAGCCGCGCATCGAGGAGATCTTTTCCTTCGTCAAAGCCGAGATCTCGCGCCTCGGGTGCGACGACCTGCTCGCGTCGGGCGCCGTCATCACGGGCGGCACGACGCAGCTGCCCGGCATGACGGAGCTCGCGGAGGAGATCTTGGGCATCCCCGTGCGCCGCGGCGTGCCGAAGGGCGTGGGCGGCCTGGCCGAGGTCGTGCGCAGCCCGACGTTCTCGACCGCCGTGGGCCTGGTTCAGTACGGCATTTCTCGGCAGAAGCTCGACCGCGTCACGGACGCGCCCGCGAAGCGCGGCGGCCTGTTCTCGCGGCTCCGCCGCACGTTGACCACGGCGTTCTGAGCGACGTCGCGGGGCTTCGCGCCGGGGCGCGATCGCGCGCGCGCCCACGGATTTCCGGCAAACAGACGGACGGGAGCGGCTGCGGTCACTCATCTGCGTGCCCCCGTCCGTTCGCCGCTTCGCGTCTGCGCGCCTGCTGGCGGTGCTCGTCGCGTGCGCGGCCGGCTGCGGCGATCCCGAGTCCTATTATCGAAACGACGCCGCGTCGGGCGGCGGCGCGGCGGGCGCGAGCGGATTCGGCGGCGCCACAGGCACCGCGGGCGCGGGGCCGGGGGACGCCGCGGGCAGCGGTGTCGCGGGCGGCGCGCTCGGCGACGCGGGCGCGACGGGCGTAGCTGGTTCGAGCGGCGGCACCGCGGGCGCCGGCGCCGCTGGTTCGATTGGCGGCACGGCGGGCGCGATCGGCGTCGCGGGTTCGAGCGGCGGCGGCGCGGGCGCGGTCGGCGCCGCGGGCGCGGTCGGCACGGCGGGCGCGACGGGTGGCGCGGGCCGCGCCGGGACGGCGGGCGCGCCGGGGACGGCGGGCGCGCCGGGGACGGCGGGCGCGACCGGTAGCGCCGGGGCGTCGGGGGCGGCGGGCGCGGGCGGCGCGACGGTCGTGACGGGCGCGTGCGCCGGTAAGGTTCACGCCGCGGCGACCGTCATCGACACGTTCGAGGACGGCGCGCTCACCAACTGGTACGAGTACAAAGATTCGACGACGAACGCGACGCTGAACGCCCTCGCGATCGTTTCACCGGGCGCGGCGTCGACGAACAAGGCGCTGCACCTGTCGGGCAGCGCCTTCACGGGCTTCGGCGCGGGCGCGGGCGACATGATCCTGTGCACGGAGACGTCGGCGTTCCAAGGCATCACCTTCTGGGCGAAGGGCACGTCGGGCACGTCGAACAACATCGCGTTGCAGGTCGCGATCCCCGCGACGCAGGCGACGGCGGACGGCGGCGACTGCGCGTCGTCGTGCTTCGATCATCCGTCGAAGAAGGTCACGCTCACGACGGCCTGGCAGCAGTACCACGTGCTGTTCAGCGATCTGGCGCAGGCCGGCTTCGGCGCGCCGGCGAAGTACGCCGGCATCGTGATGGCGCTCAACTGGGTCAGCACCGAGGGTCCGAACGTCGACTTCCAGATCGACGAGATCTCGTACTACTGACCCCGCCGCCGGCGGATCGACACCAACGCCGCCGCGACGAGGCCGAGCCCGAGGAGCCGTGGCGATCGCGCGTTCCCCGCGGCGCTGCACGCGTGGCCGACGACCTCGTCGGACGCGCCCGGGTTGTCCTCTTCGGTTTCGTTCGCCACCGTCGGCTCGTTCGACTCGACCGTCGTCGCTTCGGTCCCCGCGTCCGGGCTCGGCGACGGGCTGGCCGTGGCGACGCGCGCCGCGACGCCGTTGACCGTCAACGTGACGACGCGCGGTCCTTGCCCGTCATTGGCGGCAAATTGCCACGCGTCGCTCGTCGGTCCCGTGACGGTGGGCGAGACGCGGATCAGCTCTTGAACCGACGTGCCGGGCGCGATGATCGTCCCCTGGGCCAGCGACGTCCCTAAAACGAACGCGGGCGCAGACGGCGGGGTGAACGTCTCGATGGTGACGGGCTGATCGCCCGTGTTTGCGATCTGGAACACCGACGTCATGGACGTGCCGACGGTCATCGATCCCATGTCGAGCGCGTGGGACTCCAGTCGCAGCTTGCCACCCGTGAGCGCGGAGCCCTCGATGGCGACGGCGGCGGCTGCCGTGACGTCGAAGGAGCTCGAGGAGCTTCCAGCGTTCGTCGGCGCGAAGGTGAGCGTCACCGTGAACGAGCCGCCGACGGGCACGACGGTGCCGTCGGACGGCAGCCCCGTCGCCGAAAACGGCGCGCTCGGCGGCGCGCTCGCCGAGATCGTCATTGGCGCGCCGCTCACGTTCGTCATGAGGACCGTCTGGGCGGCGGTGGTCCCCATGACGATGGGCGCGAACGTCACGACCGACGGAGCCGCGGTGAGCTGCGGCGACGCCGACTGGCCGACTCCCGTGAGCGGCAGCGTGATGATCCCCTGGTCGGTCGTGATCCGCAGGGTGCCGGTCTCGGCGCCCTCCACCGTCGGGCGGAACGTGATGGGAATGCTGATGGCGTCACCCGACGGCGCCGTGAAGGGGACGCTGGGCGCCGACGCCGCGAGCGTGAAGTCGCCGGAGACGCCGAACGCGATGACCTCGACCGGACCCGAGGTCGTCGCCTGCACGTTCGAAACGGCCGTGTCGCCGATCGTCGTGGGTGCGAACGCGAGGCCCTGGGTGCGCAGCGCTGGCGCGCTGGTGACGCCGAATCCCATCACGTGCCCATCTGCCGTGCCAATGTAGATGCGCCCCGCTCCGACGGCCGGAGGAGTGAAGTGGCCGGTGGCGCCGAGCCCCGCGAGGTAACGGAGGTTCAGCGCGTCGCCCACGGGCAAGGCGTCATACGCGCGCAACTGCGCCGTCGTGCTGTCCGAGTTTGGCAACCAAACCGACCACAGCAGCGCCGAGCCGGATCGCGTGCCGTCGGAGGTCACGATGACCGCGCTCGATCCATAACCAAAAGAGCTCGTCGATTCCGCCGACAGCGACAACGACGGCGTGCCGTCGGACGTCGCCCCATACTGATAGGCGCGCAGGCACCCCGCGACGTCGAACGGCCCCGCGCAGCCATTGATGACGGGGATGTAGACATATCCTCCGTCGCCGGGCCATACGCTCGGCTTCGAGAAGATGCCTCCGTTGGGGCCGATCCGTTGCAGGACCTGATCGCTCCGTCCTGGGCCCTGGAGGTAGCCACCAAGGTCCGATCCGTCGAAGAGGTACAGGTATCCTTGCTTCCCCCCCACGGCCAGCAGCTTTGGGTGCGCCGCCGTTCCGAAGGTCGCCGGCAACGCCATCGGCGCGCCGGCGCCCAGATCGGCGTCGTTCTGATTGAGAACAGGCGTGTCGACGGGCGAAAAGAAATCCGTCGCCGCCAACGTGCCGTCAGCCTGGACGTTCAGGCGAATGACGGCCTCGCCCAGCGACGCGGGCGGTTGGTGCCCCACGATGGGCGTCGTCGCGAGGGAGCCGTCGTTTCCGCTGGCGAAGACGATCTGGCCGTCGCCGTCCGAGACCAGCCCGCCGCCCGACATCCAGATTCCCGCGCCGGCGGTCTTGCTCGCGCCAGCCTCGGTCGTCCACCTCGCCGTGATCACGCCGGTCGTGGAGACGCCGACGATCCATCCGGCGTAAGGCGCGAAGTCGCAATGCGATCCAAAGGCCGCGTACACGACTCCGTTCAACAGCAGCAGCCCCGGTCGCTGCAGTTGTTGCGTCGGATTGAAGATCTGCGACGCGTCGTTGTCGGCGCTCCCCGCGATCGTCACCGGGAAGTTGGCGCGCTCGGCGCCCGTCGAGAGATCGACCGCGTGGGCGGCCCACAGCGCGGGGCCCGTCTGCCCGTTCACATAGGTCTTCGAGAAGAAGTACGCCGTCTGCGTCGTCGGATCGATCGCGGGCGTCCCCGTGATGCCGGTGTTGGAAGCGTCGCCGGAGCCGCAGCCGATGTCGCTGGACTGCCAGGGTGTCGCGACCTGCCGCGTCCAGTTGACGGCGCCCGTGACGGCGTCGAGCCCGTAGATGCGATTCGTCTCGGTGACGACGAGGAGGATGCCGTTCGCATACAGCGGCTGCGCGTAGATCCTCCCGTCGACGGCCGTGTCGAAGATCTGTCCGAAGTTCGGGCTGCCCACCGTGAGGGGGTCGAGCAGCGGCTCGTCCGAGTACCAGCCCGTGCGGAGCGCGTCGGCCGCCATGACGCCGCCGCGATCGACGACGGTCGCGGCGGACCTCGACGCGGTGGTCGCTGGATCCGGAGCCGTGCGCGCGCAGGCCGCCGCCCAGAAGACGAGCCCCGCGAGACGGATGCGGGGGACGAAAGCTCGAGAGCTCATCTTGATGTTGGTGCCGCGAGCGCCCGGAGCGTCGAAAGACATCGCGAGGCGGACCGCAAATCACGTGCCGGTGGAAACAACAGCAGATGCACCTTCTTGACGACCCCGGCGCGCGCGGAAACGGCTCGCCTTGTGTGGAAAACGTACAGGCGTATGTGGCGCTGACAGGCTTGCTTCGTCATCCGAAGGATGCGCATCGCGATCAGCTTTTCACCTGAGATCCGAGTCGGCGCGCCGCGCCGGCCGTCAGTTTTGGCTGACGTCGGGCGAGCGGTAACCGAGGAACTTGCGGCTCTTGATGAGCTCGGCGACGGCGGGCGGCACCATCTGCTCCCACGAGTGATCCCCGACGCGGATCTTGCGAAGCGCGTCGCGCGAGAAGTAGCCGAGGTACTCGCGGTTGACGTTCTCGAGCTGCTTGATGTGGCCACGATCGGCCAGATACCCGTAGAGCTTGCGCAGCTGCGGCGCGACCTCGAGCGTGTCGACGGTCGTGAGCGTGCCCGTGGCCTTGTCGAGCAGCGGGTAGATGTAGAGGGCGAGATCGTTCTTGAAGAGGCGCCCGAAGGACTCGAGGATGCCGCCCTCGAGTGCGGCGTAATACTTCTCTTCGAAGAGATCGCGCAGGCTCGCGGCGCCCATCGTGATGGCGATGCGCTGCTTCGTGTACAGGCCCAGGTACGCGGCCAGGCGGTAGTACTCGAAGTAGTCCGAGATGAGCACGGTCTTGCCCGAGGCCGCGAGCATGTCGGCGCGCGCGAGGAAGTCGGCGCGATCGATCTCGCCGCCCTCTTCGAGCAGGTTGCGCATCGTGAGCTCCATGAGCTCGATGACGTCGCCCTCGCGCGCGGGCGGAGCGCCGGGCGCGCGTGAGGCGTCGAGATCACGCTCGAACGCCGCGCGCGCGCTGTTGAGCATGTCGATGTTGACGTGACAGACGGGACGGAAGCTGCCGCGCTCGACGAGCACGTTCTTCTTGTGCAGCACCTCGGACGGCTGCAGCACCTTGCCCGACGGATCGAACATCGCCGCACCCGACAGGCCCATCTGCACGAGCTTCATGCTCATGAGGCGGTTGTCGACCTGACGGAACTCGATGCCCGAGAACTCGATCATGTCGATGGCGATGCGATCGGTCGACAGGCCGTCGAGCAGCGACTCGATGAGCTGCTCGGGATCGGCGTAGAGGAAGAACGCGCCGTGCACGAGGTTGACGCCCACGATGCCGAGCGCCTCCTGCTGCAGGGCGTTCGTGCCGTCGAGCATGCGCACGTGAATCGTGATCTGGCTGTCCTGGTCGTGGGGGCGCGACTGGAACTTCACGCCCATCCAGCCGTGACACTCGTTCGTGCCCGCGAAGTTGCGCGCCGACACCGTGTCGGCGAAGGCGAAGAAGGCCGTCGTCGAGCCGCGCGTCTCCGACAAGCGGTCGCGGTTCAACTGGTGCTCGTGAT
>DATAZS010000117.1:0-1895 GCA_036271915.1 Polyangia bacterium | reverse complement strand
AGGCCCAGGAATACGTCGGCGCCGCGGATGGCGTCGACGCGTGTGCGCGCGCCGTCGTCGCGCCGCGCGAACTTCGCCTTGTACGGGTTCATCCCTTCGGCGCGGCCCGCGTAGATGACGCCGATCGAGTCGACCATCGTGATGTTCTCGACGGGCACGCCCAGCGACACGTAGAAGTCCGCGCACGCGATCGCCGACGCGCCCGCGCCCGACACGACGATCTTCAGATCGGCGAGGCGCTTGCCGCAGAGCTCGGCGCCGTTGAGCAGCGCAGCGCCCGAGATGATGGCCGTGCCGTGCTGGTCGTCGTGGAAGACGGGGATGTTCATCCGCTTCTTGAGGCCGGCTTCGATCTCGAAGCACTCGGGCGCCTTGAGATCCTCGAGGTTGATGCCGCCGAAGGTCGGCTCGAGCGCGGCGACGGCGTCGATGAACGCGTTCGTCTCCTTGGCCGCGAGCTCGAGATCGAAGACGTCGATGTCGGCGAACTTCTTGAAGAGGCAGGCCTTGCCCTCCATGACGGGCTTGCCCGCGAGCGGTCCGATGTTGCCGAGGCCCAGCACGGCCGTGCCGTTCGTGACGACGGCCACGAGGTTGCCGCGCGCCGTGTACTCCCACACGAGCTCGGGGTTCTCGGCGATCTCGAGGCAAGGCTCGGCGACGCCAGGCGAGTACGCGAGCGACAGATCGCGCTGCGTGACGAGCGGCTTCGTGGGGACGACTTCTAGTTTTCCCGGGCGTCCCGCGCGGTGGTATTCGAGCGCGTCGTTCTTGCGGACCATGCGCGCGATGGTAGCAGCTCAGTCAGAGCAGATGACGAACTTGCCGCAGGTGTCCTCGCCCGCGACGAGGATCGTGCCCGACGGCGACCAAGCGATGCCCAGCGGCGCGAAGTCGGGCACCGTGCTGGCGCGCAGCTTGCGCGTCGTCGCGTCCCAGATGCCGAGCTTGAACTCGTCGAGCGAGTCGCCGGTCGAGATCGCGAGCGACTTGCCGTCGGGCGAGTAGCGCACGCCGTTGATGCTCATCTTTCGGCTCATCGAATCGGGCACCGTGATCGTCGCGCCCGCGGGCGAGCCGTCGGCGGGCGGGGGGATGTTCCAGAAGCTCACGACGCCGTCGTCACCCCCGGCGGCCATCGTCATGCCATCGGCCGAAAACGACATCCCGTAGACGCCGTAGAAATCCTGCGTCACGGTGATGGGGATCGGGTTCGTCATTCCAGGCGCCACGTTCGCGAGATCGCCCGACCCGTCCGAGAAGCCGATCGCGATCCACTGCACCGTCGACGACATGACGGGCGACAGCGCGAGCGTGTAGCCCTGGTCCATCGTATCGACCGACGCGATGGCCGCCGCGCCGCCGCCGATGTCGTGGCGCGTGAGCATGCCGGCGTAGTCGATCGCCCAAACGTGTTTGCTGTCGGCCGTGAAGGCCACGCCTTCGATGTCGTCGGTGTGGCCCGTGAGCGCCATGATGAGCGCGAACGTCTTGCCGTCATAGAGGTCGAGCTCACCCTTTGTCGAGCCTTCGACGAACATCGTGCCGTCGGGCGAGAACGCGACGTAGGCCTGACCGCCAGTGGTCAAGACCTTGTGCTGCGCCGGATCGGGCCCCGTCATCTGCCAGATCTTGATCTGCAGGTCGCTGCCCGCCGTCGCGAGGAAGGCGCCGTCGGGAGAGAACGCCACGTCGCCGAGCGCGACCGACGCGAACGAGCTCGTGCTCGGGTCGCACGAGACGATCGTGGGGTGGTAGTACTCTTTGCACTTCGTGAGGCTGGGCGCCGCTCCCGGGACGACTGTCCCGCCCGCCGTGCCCATGGTGCCCGCCGTGCCGGTCATGCCCGCCGTGCCCACGGCGCCGGCCGTGCCCGCGCCGGCCGTGCCCGCGCC
>DATAZS010000116.1:0-6002 GCA_036271915.1 Polyangia bacterium | reverse complement strand
AGGGCGCCGCCGTCGCGGGCGTCTTCAGCCTCGCCGTCGCGATCTTCCTCAACGTCGTGCCCGAGCTCATCTACAACAGCCGCAACCGTTCGTTCGCGTTGCTCAAGGAGTCGGCGACCTGGATCATGGAGCACCCGTTCGCGTGGTTCCCGCCGAATTTGCTCTTCGCGTTCACGTTCCTGTGGGCCGTGGGCGCGCTGTCGTTCTCGTCGCCTGGCGCGCTCCTCGTGCGCCTCGCCGAGCTCGGCTCGGGAGGCATCCTCAGCCTCGTCGTCGGCGCGCCGCTGTGGAAGGCGCCGCTGCTCGTCGTGTTCCTTCACTACGTCATGGTGTATCGCGGGCTGCTGTTCCAGGAGCTCAGCACGGGCGGCCGGCGCCTGCGTGAGTTCCAGCGCCGCATGAGCGCGTGATGGACCCAGCCCGACAAGACTCGAGCGCTCCGCACGTCGTCATCGTGGGCGCCGGCTTCGGCGGCCTCGCCGCGGCGCGCGCCCTCGCGTCAGCGCCCGTGCGCCTGACGATCGTCGATCGCTCGAACCATCACCTGTTTCAGCCGCTGCTCTATCAGGTCGCCATGGCGGCCCTCAGCGCCGCCGAGATCGCCGTGCCCATCCGCGCCGTCTTCCGCGACGATCGCAACGTCACCGTGCTCATGGGCGAGGTCGTGTCGTTCGATCTGGCGGCGCGAAACCTCGGACTCGCGGACGGCGCGCAGCTCTCGTGGGACTACCTCATCGTCGCCGCGGGCGCCGAGACGAACTACTACGGCCACCCCGAGTGGGCGCTCTACGCGCCCGGGCTCAAGTCGATCGAGGACGCCATCGAGATCCGCCGCCGCGTGCTCGTCGCGCTCGAGCGCGCCGAGAGCGCCGAGGACGAGGCGCACCGTCGTCAGCTGCTGACGTTCGTCGTCATCGGCGGCGGCCCCACGGGCCTCGAGCTCGCGGGCGCGATCGCCGAGCTCGCGCGCCCCATCGCCGCGAGCGACTTTCGGCGCATCGACCCGTCTTGGATCCAGGTGGTGCTCATCGAGGCGGGCGAACGTCTGCTCGCGACGTTCGACCCCGCGCTGTCCGAGAAGGCGAAGGAGTCGCTCACCGAGATCGGCGTGCGCGTGCGTCTCGGCACGCGCGTCACGAACATCGACGCGCGCGGCGTGTGGCTCGGCGACGAGCTCATTCCCTCGTCGTCGATCTTGTGGACGGCCGGAGTGCGCGCGAGCGGCCTCGCGGCGCGCCTCGGCGTGCCGCTCGATCGCGCGGGGCGCGTCGTCGTCGGCGCCGACTGCGCGCTGCCGGGCCATCCGCGCGTCTTCGCCATCGGCGACATCGCCGACTTCGAGACGCCTGCGGGCTCGCTCCCCGGCGTGAGCCCCG
Organism: Polyangia bacterium; assembly: GCA_036271915.1. Lineage (GTDB taxonomy): Bacteria > Myxococcota_A > Polyangia > Fen-1088 > Fen-1088 > DASZFV01. Next base: position 4,626 of record DATAZS010000116.1, on the reverse strand, counting down.
TCGCCATGCAGCAGGGCCGGCACGTCGCGCGCCTCATCGCGCGCGAGCGCGGCGGCGAGGCGCGCGAGCCCTTCCACTACGTCGACAAGGGCTCGATGGCGACGATCGGTCGCGCGCGCGCCGTCGCGCAGGTCGGCAAGGTGAAGATGTCGGGCCTCATCGCGTGGCTCGCGTGGCTCTTCGTGCATCTCTGGTACCTCATCGATCGGCGGAACCGGCTGTCCGTGTTCCTCGACTGGTGCTGGTCGTACCTGACGTTCCAGCGCGGCGCGCGCCTCATCACGGGCCGCGAGCCGCGCGATCGCAGCACGCGCAGCACGTCTTGACGTCGTCCACGACGCGTCGTTAGCGCCTACAGCTGAATCAAGCGCCCCGTGCGGTAGTCGTCGACAGCCTGGCGCAGCTCGTCCTCGGTGTTCATGACGAAGGGGCCGTAGCGCGCGACGGGCTCACCGATGGGGCGTCCCGCGAAGGAGAGCATGCGCGCGCCCGAGGTCGTACGCGCCGTGAAGAGGTCGCCCGCGCCCAACACGGCGAGCTGGCCCGCGGCGACCTTCGCGCGGCTGGGGCCAAGCTCGGCTTCGCCGTCGAAGACGTAGACGAACGCGTTGTGCGACGTCGGCTGGTGAACGGGCATCTCCGAGTGGATGATGCCGTGGCCCGCCGTCATCCACTGCGCCCACCCCGAACCGAGGTGGCCGTGGTTGCCCAGGCTGTCACGATGCTCGACGGCGCCGTCGAGCATGTACGTCACCGTCTCGAAGCCGCGGTGCGGGTGGCTCGGGAAGCCGGGCGCGTAGTCCTCGGGACGGTTCGAGTGGAACTCGTCGAGCATGAGGAACGGATCGAGCAACGGCAGCGCGCGCGAGCCCAGCGAGCGGCGCAAGTGAACGCCGGCGCCTTCGATGGTCGGCTGCGCGTCGATGACCTGAACAACCTCGCGCGGGCGCGAGGGCAACGGTTGTCCGCGACCGGGCCACAACGAGCTCCGATTGCACGACGCGAGCGCCGCACCGACGGTCGCTAAAGAGACGACCGCTTCGCGTCGATTCATCGGGCCTCGCGCGCCGCGATCCATCGTCAATCAAAGTAGCACGCACGCGTGTCCGCGACGGGCCAACGCATCCAGTCGACAAAAGATGACTCAGCTGGCAGTAAAGTTGACGCCGCAGTTCCATGCCAAGGTGACGAAAGATTCAGCGCTTAGCTTTTGCAGTTGACGGTGTCGTTCTCTCGGCAGTAGACGAAATAACAGTCAACGATTGTCGATGTTTACGAAACACGTGGCATCGACGAAGGGCCTATCGCCGCGTGGCGAGCCTGGTTCGGACGCCCGGAACGTCTATTGGTGGTCATGAGATCATTCGCGTCGTTCGGTCGATTGGTTCTCGTCTCGTTGCCGTTGTTGGCTGCGGCTTGCTCTTCGGGCGCGATGTCTCCTGGGATGACCTCGGGCAGTGCCGGCGCGGGCGGCACGGCGGGCGGACAAGCCGGCGGCGGGGCTCCCGGTGGGTCTGCCGGTGCGGGCGACTCAGCGGGCGCGAGCGGCGGCGCGGGTTCTGCGGGCGCAACTCCTGGAACCGCGGGCGCCGCCGCCGGCGCGGCGGGGATGTCGATCGACGCGAGCAGCGCGGACGCGCCACGCGAGGCGGCGTCCGGCGAGGTGAACCCCGACGGCAACAGCTACGTTCCGCCACCCGTGAAGCCGAGCGCCGGCTGCAACCAGATGCCGACGCAGGCGCTCGCGAGCTGGGTGCGCAACAAGGTGCAGATGTCGACGCGCGTTTATGACCTCTGGGTTCCCACGGGCTACGACAAGACGCACGCCTATCGCACGATCTTCGTCAACCACGGCTGCGACGGCAGCATCCCGTTCAGCACGGGGACAAACTCGATGCAGAACGTGACGAAGGGGGACGCCATCATCGTCGCGCTGCGCGCCGCGAGCTCGCAGGCCACGGGGCAGCTGTACGGTGGCGGATGCTTTGACACGGGACCCGACTCGACGAGCCTCACGGAGGTGCCGTACTTCGACGAGGTGCTCAAGGAGGTGTCGGGCGCTTACTGCGTCGACACGGCGCGTGTGTTCATGGCCGGCTACAGCAGCGGCTCGTGGCTCACGAACCTGCTCGGCTGCGTGCGCGCGGGCGTGATCCGCGGTCAGGGCAACGCCACGGGCGGGCTGCCGTCGGTGCCGAAGACGTGCGCGGGTCCGATCGCGGGCATGCTCGCGCACGACATGCAGGACACGATGAACTCGTTCGCGGGCGGCGAGATCGCGCGCGATCGCATCCTCGCGATCGACGGCTGCGGGACGACGACGATTCCGTACGAGTACGACGGCACGCCCTCGACGTCCACGCCGTGCGTGATGTATCAGGGGTGCATGTCGGGATATCCCGTCGTCTGGTGCCCCACGAACGGCAAGGGGCACTCCGATCAGGTCCCGATCACGACGATCGGGCTCTGGCGCTTCTGGTCGCAGTTCTGAGCGGGCGCGCCGACAAGGACTGGGCGCTCTACGCCGCGCACCGCGCGCGGCTCACGGCCGCCGTGCTCGCGTCGGCGGGCAAGCGCGCCGGACGGCTGTGCGTGCTCGGCGCGGGCAACTGCAACGATCTCGATCTGCCGCAGCTCGCGTCGGTCTTCGACGAGGTTCACCTCGTCGACCTCGACGGCAAGGCGCTCGCGCGCGCCGTCGCGCGCCAACCGGAGGCGACGCGCGCGCGCCTGCACCGCCACGAGGTCGATCTGTCGGGGCTACCGGCGCGGCGCCTCGCGCGCTGGAAGCGCGTCCCGCCCACGGGCGCCGATCTCGACGCTGCGGCCAAGGCGGCGCTCGACACGATCCTCGGGCGGTTCGCCGCGCCCTTCGACGTCGTCGCGTCGACGTGCGTGCTCACGCAGATGGCGTTCGCGCTGCGCACGTCGCTGGGTGAGCGGCACCCGATGCGCGAGCCGATTCGCTTTGGCCTCATGCGCACGCACCTGTCGACGCTCGTCGGCCTCACGGTGGCGGGGGGGACGGCGCTGTTCGCGACCGATCTCGTCTCTTCGACGTCATATCCGCTCGAGAAGTTGCCGCCCGATCAGCCCCTCATGGACGTCATGCGGCAGGTCGTCGAGGCGCGCGCCGGCTACTTCGCGGCGAACCCCGAGATCGTCGCGGGCCTGCTGGACGAAGTCGGCACGCCCGAGCTGCTCGAGCCCTGGCTCTGGACGGGGCCGCTCGCGCGGACCTACCTCGTGTACGCCATGCGGCTACGAATCCCCGTTGACGCAGACCGTTGAGGTCACTTCGCGTGCCTGGCCGCCCCGCGCGGGGACGTCTATCGAGCGAAGGGCCGAATCACCATGCTCGCCGCAATCGTTGGTGCTGAATCATGCGTCCCTCGCGTCGCAAAAGTGGCGCGGGTCTCGGCGCGTCAGGGCGCGCACGCCGCGAGTGGGGCCACGTTTTTCTGCCTGCCGGGCGGTCCTTTGACGTCTAATGGATCTGATATGGCGGTGTACAAAGCTCGTCCCGCCGATGGCTCCGACGCAGGGCCCGCGCCGCGCGGAACGGAGATGTCCGACGCGGACATTTGTCGGGCGCTCGCCGCGGGCGAGGCCTGGGCCGCCGAGGTTATCTACGATCGGATCGAGGACGTCGTCGACGCCGTCCTCTTCCGGCTGCTCGGGCCGGGCGACAGCGAGCGCGACGATCTCGCGCAGCAGTCCCTTGAGCGCGTCATCAGCACGATCGTATCGGGTAAGTTCTCACACGGGTGCAGCCTGCGCTCGTGGGCGACGCTCATCACGCAGCACCTCGCAATCGACACGATGCGCGCGCGCTCGCGTGAGCGAAAGCTCTTCGACCGCAGCGTGGGTCATCAGGTGCTCGAGCTCGTCGCCGAAGATCACCGTACGCCCGAGCGCGCGGCCGAGACGCGCCGGCGCGTCGAACGGTTGTTGAAGGCGCTGTCGACGGTCAACCGGCAGCGCGCCGAGGCGGTCGTCCTGCACGACATCCTGGGTCACGACCTCGCGGAGATCGCTGGTCTAACGGGGGTGACCGTCGCGGCGGCGCAGTCGCGGCTCGTTCGCGGGCGCAAAGAAGTCTTGAAGTACATCGCGAGTCAGGAGAAGGAGCAGAGCAATGGCAACGGGTGAGGGTGGAGGCGAAATGGAGACGCTGTCGAGCTACGTCGCGGCGCTGCCGCTCGGTGAGCCGCCGCGCGGCGATCGTGCGGCGCGCCGTCGGCGGGTCGTTCCAGCGCTGCGCGCGCACGCGGCGCGTGAGCACGTGCGCGTGCGTCGGGGACGCATCGTGCGGCGTGCGTCTTTGCTCATGACGGCGATCGGCGGCGCGGCCGCAGCCGTCATGCTCGCCACGGGGACCTCGTCGCGTTTTGGATCGCCGCGCGCGGGCGCGACGATCGCCGTCCTCGACGGCACGCTGTGGCTCGACGAGGGCGCCGATCGTCGTGCGCTGCGGGCCGGCGAGGCCTCGGGCGTCGAGGCGAAGGACGAGCTCGAGGCGCCGGCCGAGCGGCTCGCGCGCGTGCAGCTCGCCGACACGGCGACGATGACGCTGGCGCCGGCCGCGCTCGTCGGCACGATCGTCGCCGCCGCCGACGCGCCGGA